>JBFWPD010000494.1:0-3414 GCA_050250175.1 Vicinamibacterales bacterium | reverse complement strand
AAACGATCATCGGCCATGTGGCGAACAGCGCCATCGATCATCCGCTGATTCACCTTCCGCACATCGGCGGCATCGATCTCTCTGTCACGAAGCACGTGTTCATGTTGTGGGCGGTCGCGGCGGTTCTCTTCGCTGTCGTGACTTTCGCCGTCCGTCGGTACCTCAAGCAGGACAACCTGATTCCGTCGGGCTTCATGAATGGTCTGGAAGCCGTGGTCGAGTTCGTGCGCGACTCGATCGTTCAGCCCAATGTCGGCCGCAAGTGGGTGATGACCTGGGCGCCGCTGATCCTGACCTTCTTCTTTTTCATCCTCTCCGCGAACGCGATCGGTTTGATCCCGGTGTTCGAGGTCGTGGGGCTCATCGACCACTACGTCCTGCACACGGCTCCTGATTCGTTCCTGAAGAACATCCTCCACGGTGGCACGACGGCGACCGGCAATTTCAACGTCACGGCAGCGCTCGCCTCGATCACGTTCGTCGCGATCATCGTGGCCGGCACGAAGGCGCACGGGTTCATCAGGCATTGGAAGAACCTCGTGCCGCATGGTCTCGCGTGGCCTGTCTACATCCTCCTGATCCCGATCGAGGTGCTCGGGATGTTCGTCAAGCCGTTCGCGCTGACAATGCGACTTGCCGCCAACATGACCGGCGGTCACATCGCGATCCTGACGATCCTCTCGTTCGTCTTCATCTTCGCGGAGATAGCGGGGGCGATGGCCGGACTCGGTGTGGGGCTTGCCGTATCGGTGCCCCTGGCTGTGGGAGTCTCGGCGCTCGAGATCATCGTGGTTCTGGTACAGGCATACGTGTTCACGCTTCTGTCAGCCGTGTTCATCGGCATGGCTATTCACGCTCACCACTGAGTCAACTACGGAGGAGACAGGGATGGAATTTCTGCACTATTTCGGTGCCGCGATCGGGCTTGGCATGATCGTGATCGGCGCCGCGCTCGGCATCGGCCGGTTTGCCGCCGCCGCAGCGGAGAGCATCGCACGCCAGCCAAGCGCAGCCGACAAGATCACGGGCGCCGTCAACCTGCCGCTCTTCCTGCTCGAAGGCGTCGCCATCATCGCCGAGGTCGGTATCCTTCTGGTGGTGCTCACGAGATAGGCTCGCAGGCGCGACTCTCATCCGGTCGCGCCGCCGAGTCGAAGCTTCACGGTTCCAAGGGACACCAGCTCAATGGACAATCCGCTTCTTCGACCAGACCCTGGCCTGTTCGTCTGGACGATCCTGACGTTCCTGCTGCTGACGACGCTGCTGGCCAAGTTCGCGTGGGGCCCGCTGCTCAAGGCGCTGGAAGCCCGGCAGGAAACGATCCGCAAGTCGCTCGACGACGCCGAGCTCGCTCGCAGGGAGCTCGAGCGCCTCAATCAGGAGTCGGCGCAGATCATCCGGACGGCTCGCGCGGAAGCAGAATCGATCATCGCGCAGAGCCGCAGCGACGCCGACAGGCTTCGCGAAGAAATCCGGCAGAAGGCCCGTGCCGAGGCGAACGGGATCGTCCGAAACGCCGAGCGTCAGATCGAGCTGCAGACCGAGCGCGCGTTGCAGCAGATCCGCCAGGAGGCTGTGGACCTTTCGGTGATGATCGCCTCGAAGCTGCTTCAGCGGAACATCTCGAAGGACGACAACGACCGGCTGATCGCCGAGGCGCTGAGGCAGGTCGAGGGCGGCCGCAGTCACTGACGCGCGCCGGCCGCACGCGGCCGGCGTTCGTTTCCCCCTCAGCGCAACACCCCGAGTCCCCTCACCCTCGTTCCCGGTATAGCCACACCCACACGAACATCTGCTGGGACGGGCGCGCCCTGGGGGGCGAGATACTCCACCAGCATTTCCGTCGCCATCCGATCGGCAATCTGGTCGAGCGCGACCTGGAACGACACCGGCGAATAGATCGTCGACACGCGCCCGCCGCTTCGTGTCGCGATGTCACGGAGGAGATCTTCGGGTGTCAGGGCTGCCGCTGCCCCAGGAACCACCGGCTGCGTGCGCGTGACGAGGTGAAGGATGTCTCCGCTCTGGACGAAGGCCGAGACGAGACCGCGCGGCTCGGGATCAGGAGCGCCGGCAGGGGTGACCGAGATGACGACGATGGCCGCGAAGCCGGAGCGTGCGTCTTCGATGAGCCTGGTCGCCTGAGAGACCGCCTCGAGCGGCCTGCGCGCCTCGGTCGCGAGTTGCACGTTCTCGATAGCCGACCGCACGGCAGTCCTGTCGTCGCCGAGGCCTGCGAGGATCGCCGGTGGATCCGCAAGAGTCACGACGGCAACAGCGCGATCTCCCACGCGTTCGACGAAACGTCCGGCGGCTGAACGGATAGCCTCGAGGTCGTTGGCTGCGTGGGCCGAGTTGTCGATCAGCAACACAAGTGGGTAGTCGGCGATTCGCGCCGACAGGATCTCGCGCTCCTGACCGTCTTCCCGAACGATGAAGTCGTCTGCCTCGAGGTCGATGAGGGGTTGGTCACTGGAGTTCGTGACCGTCGCGAGCAGAACGCGACCAACGAGCGCCTGCTGAGCAACCGCGACGCTCAGTGTGATCGCACACAGAACGAGCGTCAGACCGGCGCGAGCCGGCGCGCTGGTGATCGCCGAGACCTGGCGCGCTACTGCTGGGTGGTGCGGCTGAGAGGCGCCGCGAAGAGCCTGGCGGCTTCCGCGCGCGTCTGGCTGGCCTGATCGACGTTGCCGAAGGTTGTCCACAGGCGTGCGGCCAGATTATATGCGTCGGGCGTCGGCGTGAATTGCAGGAGGTCGGCGATCGCTGCGCCGGCCTGCTCGGACTGTCCCGTCGTATGGAAGAGCGTAGCGAGCCCGGCTCGGGCCGCGATGCTGTGGGGGAACGCGGCGATTTCCTCGGCGTACTGCGATTCCGCTTCTTCGAGCCTGTCGAGTCGAATCAACGACTCGGCAGCGCGGAGGTGGAGATCGGCAAGGCGAATCGCTCCGTGCGACGAGTTGAGCTCCCCGGCAGCCCGCTCGAACGCCTCCACCGCCTCCTCGTCGCGCCCCGCATCCTGGAGCACGCGGCCGTCAACGTAGGCGATGAGCGGCAGTCCCGGCTGAGCGTTCTGTCCTTCCAGCGCGCGTGCGAAGGCAGTGGCCGGATCCTGCCGTGCCAGGGCAATCCGGACGAGCAGCTCATAGCCGCGCGCTGTCGTCGCGGGTTCGATGTCTGCGGCGAGACTGACTACCGCCTCGGCGCGGCGTCGAGCGTCTTCGAACCGTCGAAGCTGGAACGACGCCTGAGCAGCCCCAAGCTGGGCATCGACGGCGTCGGGCTCGCGCGACAGGACATGCCGGTACGCTTCACTCGCGAGGTCATGACGTCCGGCCCGCTCCGCGGTCTTCGCAAGGTGACGCCAGATATTCGTCGCGTCGGGCCTGTTCCTCGCGAGGCGCTCCAGCT
>JBFWPD010000493.1:0-3415 GCA_050250175.1 Vicinamibacterales bacterium | reverse complement strand
GAGCACGATGATGAAGGGCAGCGGCCGGGGCGTCTCGCCGTCGCGAGGAGTCCGCTTCTCCTCGATGGCCTGGCGGATGTTCCGGTTGTACTGCTCGATGTTGCGGACGCCTTCGGCGGCGAGCGTCTTGTACCGCTCCTCCATCTCGCGCACGGCCCAGCGCAGCGCGTTGGCGGCCTGCTTGGGATCGACGACGACGGGCGTGAGCAGGTGGGGAATGTCTTCGTACATCCCGAGTTCGAGGCGCTTGGGATCGATCATGATCAGGCGCACGTCGTCCGGCGTCGCGCGATACAGCACGCTCGTCAGCATCGAATTGATGCCGACCGACTTGCCGGTGCCCGTGGAGCCGGCGATGAGCAGGTGCGGCATCGCCGACAGATCCGCCATGTACGGCTCGCCATGGATGGTCTTGCCGAGCGCAATCGTGAGCTTGGACGTGGAGCGCCGATAGACCTCGGACTCCAGGAGCTCGCGGAGCGAGATCTGCTCGCGGTTGTGATTCGGGATCTGGATGCCGACCGTGGACTTGCCGGGAATGCGATCGATCAGGACCGACTCGGCCTGCATCGCCAGACACAGATCCTCAGACAGTCCGGTGATCTTCGAGTACTTCACACCCGCGTCAGGCTTGAACTCGTAGGTGGTGACGACAGGACCCGGGTGGATCTGGACGACCGATCCTTCGACCGAGAACTCGCGGCACTTCTCTTCGAGCAGCCGGGCACCGTCCATCAACTCGCGCTCGTCGATCTTGCGCTCCGTCCGCGCGGCATCGAGCAATGCAAGGGGCGGCAGCCCGTAGTCGCCCTTCCGCCGTTCCGCTGGTGCCTTCGCCATCGGCTCCGGATCGGGAAGCGGAAGGGGAGGCGCGGGCATCGCGACCTTCGGCGGTCTGGGCGGGACGACCGGACGCTGCACCGCAACCGGGGGATCCTCCTCCGCAGATTCGCGGCGCCGCATCGGACGAGCGCCCTCGGCGGCGGCCGCTGCCTGCGCGGGCGCGACGGCAATCGCGGGGACCGGCGTGCCTTTCTTCGTGTGTTTCGCGATCACCTCGCGGCGCTGCCGTTCGCGCTGGCGTTCGTCACGCCACTCGCGGAAACGGACGAGCCCCCGTGTCCACGAGGCGCGGCCGGCGGACATCAGTGCGGCAAACACCCGTCCGATCGACACCTGGGTGGACAGAATCACCGACAGCACAATCAGCGTGAGCACGATGATCACGGAGCCCGTACGGTTCAAGTACGCGGTGAAGATCGCGGCCAGGAACTCGCCGACGTAGCCACCCGAACGGAACGCCCGGCCCTCGGTTTCGAGCGTCCCGAACACGAGGCTGAGGAACGCGCTGGAGCAGCTGGTCAGCAGCGCCGCGCCGACTACCTTCGTTCCCGCGGCGTCGATGTCGCGGCACCAGAAGGCATGCCATCCGACCACGACGAACACGACGGGAACCGCGTACGCGGCGTAGCCCACGAGCTGGAATGACAGCTCTGCGAGGAACGCGCCGACCCGGCCCGCGAAGTTTGCCGGAGTCTGTCCGGACGCCGTGCTGAAGAACCAGACTGGATCCGCCGACGAGTAGGTCACCAGGGCGACGATCCAGATGAGCGCCGCGGCAAACAGCGCCACTCCGGTGAACTCGCTGACACGACGGGAGACGGTCGATCCTTTCGCCACTCAGATCTCCATGATCACGGGCAGGACGAATGGACGTCTGCCCGATCGCTTGCGCAGGAACCGGCGCAGCTCGGTCCGAAGCTTCTCCTTGATCAGTCCCTGATCGGTCCGCTCCTCATGGCTTGCCTGTTCGATGACGGTCGCCAGCAGGCGCGCGCCCTCGGCCATGAGGTCCTGTCCCGGCTCGATGACGAACCCGCGCGAGACGATCTCCGGTGCACCCTCGAGCAGGCCCGTCTGCTTGTTGATGGCGACGACCGGCACGACCAGTCCGTCCTCCGCCAGGTGTCTCCTGTCGCGCAGCACCTCGTCGGCGATCTCGCCGCTGCGCGTGTCGTCGATCAACACGCGGCCGACCGGCGCCTTGCCGGCGACCTCGGCGTGATTGGCGTCGAGATGGAGCACATCACCGTTCTCGATCAGAAACACTTCGGGAGCCGGTTCGCGTCCCGCGAACACCTGCCGCGCCGCCTTCGCGTGGAGCGACAACTGCCGGTACTCGCCGTGGACCGGCACGAAGTACCTGGGCCGCACGAGAGAGAGGACGAGCTTCAGTTCCTCCTCGGACCCGTGCCCGGAGACGTGCACGTGACGAAGGCCTTCGTGGATCACCGACGCTCCGCGACGCGCGAGGTGATTCTCGACGCGGCCGATCGCCTTCTCGTTGCCCGGGATCGGCCTCGCCGAGAAGACCACGGTGTCGTCATCGCCAAGCTTCACGTGGCGGTGATCGTCGATCGCGATGCGGGAAAGCGCGGCCAGTGGCTCGCCCTGCGATCCGGTCACCAGACACAAGACATCCTGCGCAGGGGAGGAAGCCACGTCCGAGTCCTTGATCTGGACGCCAGGCGCAATCTTCAGCAGGCCGAGACGCTGCGCGATCTGCGAGTTCTCGTTCATGCCGCGGCCGACGAACGCCACCTTGCGATCGAACTGCGTGGCGAGATCGGCCAGGATCTGCATCCGGTAGATGCTCGACGCGAACGCGGCCACGACCAGCCGGCCCTGCGTGGACGCAAAGATCTCCTCGAAGGCCGCCACGACACCCGTCTCGGATCCGGTGAAGCCGGGTCGATCGATGTTGGTGCTGTCGGCGAAGAGCGCCAGAACGCCTTGAGCGCCAAGCTCGGCGAAGCGATGCAGGTCGAAGTGCTCGCCGTCGATCGGCGTCTGGTCGATCTTGAAGTCGCCCGTGTGCACAATGACGCCGGCCGGGGTGTGAATCGCCAGCGCCACGCAGTCCGGCATGCTGTGAGTGACGCGAATGAACTCGATCTCGAAGGGTCCGACCGTCACGCGCTCACGCGGCCGCACGGTCTGCAGCGTCGTCGTGTCCTCGAGCCCGTGCTCGCGCAGCTTGGGCTCGACCAGCGCCAGCGTGAACGCGGTGCCGAAGATCGGTCCGTGCAGATACGGCGCCATCTGCGGGACGCCGCCGATGTGATCCTCGTGGCCGTGCGTCAGCACCAGAGCGGCGATCCCGCCTTTCTGCTGCAGGTACGACAGGTCGGGAACGACGCGGTCCACTCCCAGCAGTTCGGTGTCCGGAAACATCACGCCTGCGTCAACCACGATGGTGGTCTCGCCCCACGTGAGCGCCAGCGTGTTCATGCCGAACTCACCAAGTCCGCCGAGTGGAACGACTTCGAGCATCAGGAGATCGGACGTACGACCACCATCGCCACGCAGCCTGGCGGCGCGTGGAACCGTTGGCGGGAGCCGCGCTTCAAGCGGC
>JBFWPD010000492.1:0-3419 GCA_050250175.1 Vicinamibacterales bacterium | reverse complement strand
CCGACACGCGCCGCCGCGACGCCTGTTACACCTGAGGGATGGCAGACCCGCCCCCCGGTTGGATATCCTTAGGAGGTCGGCCCGGACGGCCGGCCCGTCTCTACGCCGACGCCTCTCGCTCAACCCATCTGGATCCGGATTTACCAATGCGACTTAATTGCTCCGTCGTGCCCGTACTTGCGGGCAAACTGTTTCTCGCGCTGCCCGTGCTCATGGCTGGCGTTGTGGCCTGCAGTTCCAGCGCCGCGCCTCCCGCGGGTCCCCCACCGCCGATGCCGGTGCAATTCGAGGTCCTCGAGGCGTCACCCATCGAACAGGTCGGCGACTTCGTCGGCACCATCAAGTCGTTGCGCACGACGACCGTGCAGCCGCAGGCCGAGGGCTTCCTGACCCGCATCCTGACCCGTTCGGGCGCGCGTGTGTCGCCTGGCACTCCGCTGTTCGAGATCGATGCCGGCGGCCAGCAGGCGGTTGTCTCGAGCCTCGAGGCTCAGCGCGCCTCCCGCGAAGCTGACGCGGCGTATGCCCGTCAGCAGACTGAGCGCACCGAATCCCTCGTCAAGGCCGGTGCGGGAAGCCAGCAGGAGCTGGATCAGGCGGCTGCCGCATTGAAGACGGCGGAGGCGCAGCTGCAGGCCATCGAGCAGCAGATCCGGCAGCAGCAGGTCGAACTGAACTACTACCGGGTCGTCGCGCAGACCTCCGGCGTCGTCGGAGACATCCCGGTCCGCCTCGGCGATCGCGTGACTCGCTCCACGGTGCTCACGACGGTGGAGGACAACTCGGGCCTGGAGGTCTACGTCAATGTGCCGATTCCTCAGGCGCCGCTCGTCAGCCCCGGAGTGCCGGTTCGCATCGTGGACGCCGACGGCGCGGTCCTCGCCGAGAGCAAGATCTCGTTCATCGCGAGCTCGGTGGACGACCAGACGCAGACGCTGCTGGTGAAGGCGCCAATCACTCCCGCGGAAGGCACGACGCTCCGGTCCGATCAGATTGTGCGCGTGCAGCTCGTGTGGAGCGTGAACAGCGGACTGCGGGTCCCTGTCATTGCCGTCCAGCGGATCAACAGCCGCCACTTCGTCTTCGTCGCCGAGCAGACAGCAGAAGGCGGGCTGGTGGCGCGCCAGCGCCCGATCACCGTCGGTCCCGTCGTCGGCGAGAACTACATCGTGCGCGAGGGCCTGACGGCCGGCGACCGCGTCATTCTCGCGGGCACTCAGAAGATTGGTGATGGGGCGCCGGTGCAGATGTTGCCAGCGCCGCCGCCTGCGGCTTCTGGAGGGCGCTAACCGTGTTCAGTGAAATTTTCGTCCGTCGGCCGATTCTGGCCACGGTCTGCTCGCTCCTCATCATGCTGGGGGGAGCGGTGGCGATCCCGTTCCTTCCGATCGCCCGCTACCCCGAGCTCACGCCACCCTCGGTGACCGTCACGGCGTTCTATACGGGCGCCAATGCCCAGGCGGTCGAGACCGCCGTCACGACCCCGCTCGAGCAGGTGATCAACGGCGTGGAGGGCATGATGTACATGACCTCCTCGAGCACGAGCACCGGCTTCAGCACAATCACGGTCTTCTTCGACATCGGCCGCGATCCCGACTTGGCCGCCGTTGACGTCCAGAACCGTGTCACTCAGGCGCAAGGCAGGATGCCGGTCGAGGTTCGCAACAACGGCATCGTCGTCACGAAGAACGTCACCGGGTTCCTCGGTGGTATCGGCCTCTTCTCCGATGACGACCGTTACGACCAGCTGTTCCTCAGCAACTACGCCGACGTGTACCTGCGCGACGCGATCAAGCGCGTGCCGGGCGTCGGCAACGTGATCATCTTCGGCGAGCGCAAGTACGCGATGCGCCTGTGGCTCGACCCGGACCGGCTGACTGCGCACGGCCTGACGGGCGGCGACGTGGTCAATGCGCTGCGCGAGCAGAACGTGCAGGTGGCCGCCGGCAGCATCGGCCAGCCGCCTGCCGGCGACGAGCAGACGTTCGAGTTCAGCGTACGTGCCGAAGGTCGCCTCACGAGCGCCGACGAGTTCGAGCGCGTCGTGCTCAAGGCCGGCCAGGACGGGGCGCTGGTTCGAGTGAGCGACGTCGGGCGGGTTGAACTCGGGGCCGAGAACTATTCGTCGGACCTGCGCTTCAGCGGTCGCGAGTCCACGGGGCTCGGCATCCAGCTGCTTCCTTCAGCCAATGCGCTCGACGTGTACCAGGCCGTCATTGCCGAAATGACCCGGATGGAGGCGGACTTCCCTCCGGGCCTTGAGTGGCAGATGGCGTTCGAGCAGGTCAGCGTGGTCCGCGAGTCGATCATCGAGGTCGTCCGGACGCTCGGCGAAGCGATCGTGCTGGTCGTCCTCGTGCTCTTCGTATTCCTGCAGAACTGGCGAAGCACGCTGATTCCGGCGTTGACGATCCCGGTGTCGCTGATCGGCACCTTCGCGTTCATGTACATGTTCGGCTTCTCGATCAACACGCTGACGCTCTTCGGCATCGTGCTCGCGACCGGCACGGTCGTCGACGATGCGATCGTCGTGATCGAGAACATCGAACGGCACATGCGGGAGTACGGCAAGAGTGCGCTCGATGCATCCGTCGACGCCATGCGCGAGGTGTTCAGCGCCGTCGTCGTCATCGGCATCGTGCTCGTGGCGGTCTTCGTGCCCGTGGCCTTCTTCCCCGGCACCACCGGCCAGATGTATCAGCAATTCGCCATCACGATCGCGTGCGCGGTCGTGCTGTCCGTGTTCAACGCCGTCACGCTGACGCCCGCGCTTTCGGCGCTCCTCCTCGATCGCGAAAGCCATTCGCACGGCCGGTTCTTCAGCGCGGTGAACAAGGTCATCGACGCGAGCACGAGTGGCTACGTCCGGTTCGTTCGGGGCGCGATGCAGTGGCGGTGGGTGACCCTGCTGCTCTTCGTTGTCGGTCTCGGCGCGACATGGGCAATCTACCGGGCCGTGCCGTCGGCCTTCGTCCCTGAGGAGGACGAGGGCTACTTTATGACGATCGTGCAGGCGCCGGCGGGCTCGTCGCTCGAGTACACCATCGGCATCATGCAGCAGGCCGAGAAGATCATCCTGGCGCAGCCCGAAGTCGCGGGGGTCTTCGCGGTGGCCGGCTTCAGCTTCACCGGTGCTGCATCGAACCAGGGCATGATGTTCGCACCGCTCAAGCCCTATGCGGAACGCGAAGAAGCGTCGCAGTCGCTGGCATCGGTGCTGGCGCGGGTGGGTCCTCCCCTCTTCGGCGGCATTCCGGGCGCGATCGTCATTCCGATTGCCCCTCCGGCCATCCAGGGGCTCTCGGTGTTCGGCGGTTTCCAGTTCGAACTGCTGGACCAGTCGGGCGGCGACATCAGCCGGCTGGCCGACGTCGCCTTCCAGTTGATCGGACGCGCGAACCAGTCCGGCCAGATCCAGG
>JBFWPD010000491.1:0-3448 GCA_050250175.1 Vicinamibacterales bacterium | reverse complement strand
CGCGAGTCCGCCGACGATGATCGTCCACGAGCCGCCGAACGCGGTGGCGACGATGATCACGTAGCGCTGGAGAATCATCGTGCCGACGGCGCCGAGAATCGAGGCAATGATGACAGCCAGCGCGGGCGGATCGGCACCGGCCGCCTGTGTCCAGACCACGTGCGCGATCAACGCGCCCAGTCCGGCGCCGACCAGAGCCACGCCGACGAAGTAGGCGAAGACGAGGATGACCGCGCCCACGAAACCGCCGATGACAGCGGCGAGAATCATGGCGAGCGCGTTCGACACATCCATCATCGAGCTCGCCAGCATCGCGCCGATGATGAACCCGTAAATCCCGAGCACCGTGCGGAGCAGCCGATAGCCCGCGAAGCAGGCAAGCGTCCCGCCCAGCACCAGCAGGATGGCCACTGGCAGCCCGTAGGCTTGAGGGAGCACCAGCGCCTAGACCTCCCGCCGTCCTTCGAGCGCCTTGTGCATCGTCACGTCGTCTGCGTACTCGAGATCGCTGCCGACCGGAACGCCCATCGCGATGCGGGTCACACGGACACCGAGAGGCTTCAGGAGGCGGGCAAGATAGAGCGCCGTCGCTTCCCCCTCGACATTGGGGTTCGTCGCGAGGATGACCTCGGAGACGCCCTGTGAGAGGCGTGCGAGCAGGCCGCTGATCCTCAGGTCGTCCGGTCCGATGCCCTGGAGCGGCGAGATCGCGCCCATCAGCACGTGATACAGGCCCTTGAACTCGCGCGTCTTCTCGATGCCTGAGACGTTGTGAGGCTCCTCGACAACGCAGATGATGGACCGATCGCGGGCCTCACTGCTGCAGTAGAAACAGGGGTCCGAATCGGTGATGTTGTTGCACACCGAGCAGTAGGTCACCTGCTCCTTCACTCCACGCAGCGCGTCGATCAGCTGCTCGGTCTGTTCGCGCGGCGTCTTCAGGACGTGAAACGCCAGCCGCTGCGCTCCCTTCGGCCCGACGCCAGGCAGCCGTTGAAGTTCTTCGACGAGCCGGACAAGAGGCGCGGGAAGCGACATGAGCGGTGGCTGTCGATAGTCTCAGAAGCGGGTCGTCTGGACAGCGCCTGAAGCCTGGAGCCTGGAGCCTGGAGTCAGCATGTGTGCTTACATTCCGGGCAGTTTGAGACCGCCCATCATGCCGCCCATCCGCTGCTGCAGTTCCTCGTCCACCTTCCGCAGCGCGTCGTTGACCGCAGCTACGATCAGATCCTGCAGCATCTCGACGTCGTCCTTCGAGACGACTTCGGGGTCGATCCGCAACGACTGAAGCTGCTTCGATCCAGTCATCGTGACGGTGACCATGCCGCCGCCGGCTGTCGCCTCGACGCGGAGCTCGGCCATCTCTCGCTGCAGGCGCTCCTGCATCTGCTGCGCCTGCTTCATCATCTGCTGAATGTTCACATCTCCTCCACGTCCCGGATCTCTGCGGGGAATACCTCGAGCAGCGCCTGCACCCCGGCGTCCGCGAGGGCGCGTTCCTTCAGGGCAGCCTTGCGCTCGGCCTCGGAAGGTTCGGCCGAGGCCGCGCGTGGCGTCGAACCGGCCTGCTCGCTGAACACGCTTGCGAGAGCCATGCGGCGGCCGGCGATCCTGAGGGCGATCTGCTCCAGCCAACCCCGGTTCTGCTCGAACACCTCGCGCAGCGCGCGCTGGGCGGCAGCGAACGTGAACGTCACGTCGTTCGTCCCGACGTCAATCCGCTGAGACTGCGCGACCACCGTATTGTAGAAAACGACCTTTGTCTTCCGTATCTCGGCGAGGAACGCGTCCTTGAAGCCTGCGCCTGACGGTGCGGCCGCGGCTGACACCGCCGGCTGTGGCAGTGCGGACTCTGCCGGAGGCTTCTGGACTGGCCCGGCCCCAGGCGCCGTCTTCGAGCCAGCCGGCGCTGGCGCCGTCCGTGCCGGCGCAGAAGGCGCAGGAGCGGGCCGCTTCGCGGCCGGCGCGGGCGCAGATCCGCGTGAAGGCGTACCGCCGGCAAACAGGTCTTCGATCGGCACGATGCGGCGGAGATAGATCCACCGAAGCAGCGCCATCTCGAGGTGATAGCGCGGCTGCGCGGCCGCGCGGATGTCCGTCTCGGCCTTCGTCAACAGGTCGAACGCGCGAAGCAGGTCTTCTCGAGAGAACTGCTTCGCGAGCGCCACGAGCGCCTCGCGCTCGGCCTCGGCTGCGATCTCCGGATCCGACGCACGCGACGGATCGACCGACAGCACGAGAATATCCCGCACGAGCCGTGCAAGCTCGCGGCAGACGAGGCGCAAGTCCGATCCGCCTTCCACGGCCCGGGCAACGATGGCAAAGGCCGCAGCCGGATCCTCGCTGGCGACGGCGCGCGCGGCTTCAAACACCATCTCGCGGCCGACCAGTCCCAGCACCGCCGCGACGTCGTCGCTGCCGACAGTCGATCCCGTGAACGCCGTCACCTGATCGAGCTTGCTCTGCGCATCGCGCATGCTGCCCTCGGCATCGCGTGCGATGAGCTGAAGGGAGTCGTCGCTGATGGAGACGTTGTCCGCGTCGACGATGCGCCTGAGCTGCTCGACGATCGACCTGGTGGAGATCGTTCTGAACTCGTAGACCTGCGACCGCGACCGCACGGTCTCCGGAATCTTCTCCAGCTCGGTCGTCGCCATCATGAACACGACATGGGGCGGCGGCTCCTCAATCGACTTCAGCAGGGCGTTGAACGAGCCGGCCGACAACTGGTGCACCTCGTCGATGATGAAGACCTTGTAGCGATCGCGCACCGGCATGATGCCGAGGCCGGCAATGATGACCTCGCGGACGTTGTCCACGCCGGTGTGCGTGGCCGCGTCGATCTCCAGCACGTCGATGTCGCGGCCTTCGGCAATCTCCACGCAGGCGTCGCACTCGCCGCACGGGTCCGACGTCGGTCCCTTCACGCAGTTGAGCGCGCGCGCCAGGATGCGGGCCGTCGTCGTCTTCCCGACCCCGCGCGGCCCTGCGAAGACGAAGGCCTGCGCCAGCCGGCCGCTCGACAGGGCGTTTCGAAGCGTCCGCGTCACTGCCTGTTGTCCGACGACGTCGTCGAAACGCTGAGGCCGCCACTTGCGGGCAGTGACCTGGTAAGACATTGAAGATTGAAGGTTTAAGAGTGAAGATTGCGACTGAAATCGAAGCTATTCACGGCTGCGGCTTTTTCGACGCTGCGGCACACGGGCTGAACCGCGGCCCGGAATGCCTGCGGCACATGTCAGGATCTACTTAGCGCTGCTGCCTTCCGGCCCTGACGCGGTTCGTAGGCTGAGATTGCACAGGTTCCGGACCGCGGTGCAGCCCGCGCCGGTCCGGCTGTCACGACGCTCCAGCCATCCCTGCAGACGGACTTTCGAGTGTACTACACGGGCATACGCGTCGCGAGGAGCAGGTACTTCGCGAGCACCTCTCCGACGACGACGGTGAA
>JBFWPD010000490.1:0-3453 GCA_050250175.1 Vicinamibacterales bacterium | reverse complement strand
CTCGAGGCATTTGCCACCACGGTAGTGACGAGGCTGTGTCACGCTCGCTAGAACTCGGCGCGCGCCCGGCGCGCAGAGTACGACGGCACCTGGCTGCCTGAGCCCGTGCTGACCGACGCCGCCCCCGACGAGATGATCGCACGCCGGGAGACTGTGACACTGGCGTTCCAGATTCTGCTCGAGACGCTTTCTCCCGAAGAGCGCGCGGTGTTTCTCCTGAGAGAGGTCTTCGACTACAGCCACCGGGAAGTGGCCGACATGCTGGGCCTGACGCCGGCTCACTCGCGCCAGTTGCTGCACCGGGCCAGGGAGCGAATCGCGGAGGGACGACCTTCAATGCCACCGCCCTCGCAACGGCCGCTGGCAGAGCGATTCGCAGCCGCGCTGTCCGCCGGCGACGCGTCCCAGATGTCCGCGCTCCTGGCGGACGACGTCGGGCTCTGGAGTGACGGTGGAGGTAAGGTCGCCGCCGCCCGCCGGCCGCTCTTCGGGCACGACGTCGTGCTGAACCTCCTGGTCGGACTCAAACGGACCGCCGTGACGACGGGACTCGAGCAGCGCACTTCGCTGACCGTGACAGCCGTCAATCACGAGCCGGCGGTCGTTCTGCTCGTCGACGGGAAGATCGACGGTGTCTTCGTGTTGTCTCCACGCGATGGACGCATCGCCGCGATCCGCGTCGTGCGGAATCCAGACAAGCTCGAATATCTCTCGCGTCAGCTCGATCAACTGTGCTGACCTCGTCGCGCGCCGGCGACACCGCCGGGACCTCGGGTACACTCGCGGCGTGTCCTCGCGTTCCGCGTCCCGCAGAAAACCAGAAGGCTGGCACGGCTGGGACGAATACGCCCCCTTCTACGACTGGGAGAATGCACGGACCGTCGGCCGCGCCGACGTGCCGTTCTGGAAACGCGTGGCCGCCAGGGTCCGCGGTCCGGTCCTGGAGCTCGGGTGTGGCACTGGCCGAATCACACTCCCTCTTGCTCGCGCCGGCGTGTCAATCGTCGGCGTCGACCGCTCCGGCCCGATGCTCGAGCGCGCCGCCAGACGCGCACGAACGTTGAAGACGCGCCGGGGAGGCACACGTCCTGGCGCGCTGTCACTCGTGAGGGGCGACATCCGGACGCTGCCCTTCGCCGGCGGTCAGTTCAGTCTGGTCCTTGCGCCCTACGGCATCCTTCAGTCGCTCATCCGGGACCGTGATCTCAAGGCGACGCTCGACGCGGTGGCACGCGTCGTCGCCCCCGGTGGCACCTTCGGCATCGATCTCGTCCCGGATGTGCCGAACTGGCGCGAGTATCAGAATCGCATCCAGCTACGCGGGCGGGCGGCCGGAGGCGCGCACTTGACGCTTGTCGAATCGGTCCGGCAGGACCCGCGCGGGCACCTGACGACGTTCGAGCAGCGCTACGTGCGCAGGGTGGGCAGGACTGTCACAGAACGCACGTTCGAGCTCACGTTCAGAACCTTGCCGGTGAAGAAGATGATCGGCCGGCTCGAACGGGCAGGCTTCAAAGTGGACAGGGTGCTGGGGGACTATCGCGGCCGGCCCTGGGACGAGCGAGCCGAGGTCTGGATCATTCTGGCGACGAGACAGATGTGATAAGCTTTTCACTCCCATCTCGTTGATTCAGCAGGAGTTTCAGACATGTCAGGCCATTCAAAGTGGCATTCGATCAAGCACAAGAAGGGCGCTGCGGATGCCAAGCGCGGCAAGGCCTTCACGCGGATCATCAAGGAACTGACCGTGGCGGCACGCGCCGGCGGCGGGGATCCGGATTCGAATCCGCGCCTTCGGACGATCGTCGCTGATGCGAAGGCGGTCAACATGCCCGCCGACAACATCAAGCGCGCCATCAGGCGCGGTACTGGTGAAGAGCCGGGCGTGTCGTACGAAGAAGCGCAGTACGAGGGCTACGGACCTGGCGGCGCGGCGGTCATCATGGACGTGCTCACCGACAACAAGAACCGCACGGTCGGGGAACTGCGGCACATGCTGGCCAAATACGGCGGAAACCTCGCGGAAACCAACGCCGTGGCCTGGATGTTCACCAAACGCGGCTACATCGTCGTGCCGAAGACCAAGGCCGACGAGGACACTCTGATGAACGCCGTGCTCGACGCCGGCGGCGACGACCTCCGAGACGATGGCGACAACTGGGAAGTGCTGTCGGCCCCGGAAGCGTTCACGCAGGTGCTCGAAGCGGTGAAGGCGCTCGGCATCGAACCGGATGCCGCCGAAATCTCCATGCTGCCGCAGAACTATCTGAAGCTCGAAGGCAAGCAGGCGCAGCAGATGGTCAAGCTGATGGAAGCGCTCGACGACCACGACGACATCCGGCACGTGTGGGCGAACTTCGACATCGAAGAGAAGGAGATCGAGGCCTCGCTGGCGTGAGGATTTTCGGCATCGACCCCGGTTCCCATCGCACCGGCTATGGGTGCGTCGAGACGGAAGGGTCGCGCCACCGTGTCGTCGTCACAGGTGCGATAAGCACACCGGCGTCGGCGTCCTTCACCGAAAAGCTGCTGGCGATTCATCAGCGGCTCTCCGTCCTGATCGTCGACTGCCATCCGGACACTGTGGCAGTCGAAGGCGTCTTCCACTCGCTGAACGTGCAAAGCGCATTGAAGCTGGGTCATGCCCGGGGCGTCGCGATGCTTGCGGCTGTCCAGGCTGGCGTCCCGGTTGTCGAGTACACGCCGGCCGAAGTGAAGCGGGCGGTCGTCGGGTATGGCCGCGCCGAGAAGCACCAGGTCCAGCAGATGGTGCGCCTGATTCTCGGCCTCGACGCCGTTCCGACTCCACACGACGCAGCCGATGCCCTGGCAGTGGCGATCTGCCACCTCCATTCCTGCTCGCCTCTCGCGCCCTCCGGTCGAAGCCGCTCGAAAGCCGCCACGAGCTGGCGGCACTTCCGCCTCCCGGCAAGGCCGTGATCGCTCACCTGCGCGGTCGCCTGCTCGAGAAGCAGCCCAATCGAATCGTGATCGAGACGCACGGCGTGGGCTACGACGTATCGGTGCCGCTCTCGACGTTCTACGTTCTCGGCGAAGCCGGGACCGAGATCGCCCTTCGCATCCACACTCACGTTCGCGAGGACGCGCTGCTCCTGTACGGTTTCGCCACCCGCCTCGAGCAGGATCTCTTCGAGCGGTTGATCAGCGTGAGCGGCATCGGTCCGAAGGTCGCGCTCGCCGTTCTGTCAGGCATCGAGCCCGTCGAGCTCATTCGCGCGGTCCAGCGAGACGACGCAGCGCGTCTGACGTCGATTCCCGGCGTGGGCCGCAAGACATCCGAGCGGATCGTCGTCGAACTGCGAGATCGCCTGCCGGCACTGCCGGCTCGCGTCGACGGCGAGCCGGACGTTCCAGGCTCACAAGGACTGCGCGACGACCTGCTCTCTGCGCTGACGAACCTGGGGTATCATCGGCCGCTTGCCGAGAAAGCGA
>JBFWPD010000489.1:0-3454 GCA_050250175.1 Vicinamibacterales bacterium | reverse complement strand
AGGCCGCCCCGGGAGACTCATTGAACGCGCTCGCCATGACCCGCATTCTCGAGAACCCGAACATCATGCCCGGTGTGACGCACGCGTCCGCACCTCCGGTCAGCACGACGTCGGCTTCGCCAGACCGCAACAGCGCCGCCGCATAGCCGATCGCGTCGCTCGAACTCGTGCATCCACACGACAGCACGTGGCTCAGTCCCCGCAGCCGGAGCGAGATCGAGATCTCGCTCGACATCATGCCCACGATGGAGACGGGGATGGCGTAGGGGCTGACCTTACGGCCACGCTCGACGAAGTAGTCGTAGTACTGCCGTTCGCCGACGTCGATGCCACCACCGCCACTGCCGATGACAACAGCCGCGCCCGGTTCACCGATGCGCAAGCCGGCCTCTCGCCACGCTTCACGAGCGGCGATGACCCCGATCAGCGCCGCTCGTGAGTAGCGCTTCGGATCAGCGCGGTAGTCAGCGTCCTCGTAATCGTCCCCCTCCATGTCCGGTACATCGTCAGCCGACAGTGGAGGGACCGGTGCGGCCACGTGGCAGGCCATGGCGCCCGTCTCGAACTCGTCCATGCGGCGCGTCGCGCTACACCCGCGACTGACCGCGGCCCAGAAGCGATCGCGGCCCACGCCAAACGGCGACACGACACCCAGACCTGTCACGACGACGCGCGATGTATGCACGCGATCATCGTAACCTCTCGCTCGACCGCGCTGATGGCCCGATAATGGTCGGGATGGCCATCCACCTCTTCCAGTGGTCGGGCGCGGCGGCGGCCATCTTCGCGCTCGCGCGCACGGCTGATTTCCTGCTTCGCGTCTGGCCGTCTGCGGCACCGGCGGACCCGGTCGCCACAGCGCTCGCGTGCAACGCCATCCTCTTTTCGGTGTTCGCGCTCCACCACAGCCTCTTCGCACGGCTCGGCCTCAAACAGAGGCTCGGTCGGATCGTCCCGGACCGACACCAGCGCACGCTGTACGTTTGGGTATCCAGCCTCCTGCTGACGGGAAGCGTGGAGGCGTGGATGCCAATTGGGCATGTGGTGTACGCACTCCCCCCCTGGTCTCGTGTCGCGCTCCTGCCGCTGCAGGTCGCGGGCGGGCTGCTGGTCATTGCCGCCGCACGTGTGATCGACCCGCTCGAACTCTTGGGGCTGCGGAGGGGGAGTGGTGTTCTGGAGGCCCGCGGACCCTACCGCTGGGTGCGGCACCCGCTCTACCTGGGCATCCTCGTCATGCTGTGGACGCCGGCGGTGATGACTGGTGACCGTCTCTGGTTCTCCGCCTTGTGCACCATCTATGTGGCACTCGCGATCCCGTTCGAGGAACGCTCGCTGGAGCGCGTACTCGGAGACCGATACGAGGCCTATCGGCTCCAAGTGAGGTGGCGCCTGCTGCCGGGCGCCTATTGAGCGATTCCCCGCTCGGGCGGTCGCAGCGCATACTATCGGTATGCCGACCGAGCCCGCTCGAACCTATCCCAGTGAATTGCCCGTCCTCGCCCTGCGAGAGACCGTTGTGTTTCCGCTGACGATCCAACCGCTCGCGATCAACCGTCCCCAGTCCGTGGACGCCGTCAACCGGGCGCTCGCGGGCGACCGCCTCCTCTTCTTGTCGCGGCAGATTTCCGATCGCGACGAGACCGAGCCGAATGACGTGAGCGCGATCGGTACGATCGCCGCGATCCGTCAGATGGCGAAGGTCCCTAACGGGGGTATTCACATCATCGTCGAAGGGTTGATGCGCGCTCGAACGGAGCTCGTGACACGCACGGGACACACCTTGCGCGCGACCGTGTCGCCTGCAGCCGAGTCGAGCGAACGGTCGCTGGAGGTCGACGCCTACGTCCGACGCCTCCACGAACTGATCGAGCGGGCGCTCTCGGTGTCGAGCGGCCTGTCACAGGAGCTGCGCAGTCTCGTGGCCGGTATCGACGACCCGCTTCGTCTGGCCTATTTGCTCGCGAGTCTGATCGACATGAAGGCCGAGGAGAAGCAGCGGCTGCTCGAGGCCGACGGGTTACTCGTCAAGCTGCAGGCGGTGTCATCAGCACTGAACCGTGAGATTTCCCTCCTCGAACTGAAGGGCAAGATCGAGAGTGCCGCACAGCAGGAGATGACCGACGCCCAGCGTCAGTACTTCCTGCGCCAGCAGCTCAAGGCCATCCAGGACGAGTTGGGGGAGGGGGAGAAGCCGGAGGCGCAAGAACTCCGAAAACGCCTCGCCTCGGCGAACCTGCCGGAGCACGTGCTCGCCGTGGCGACGCGCGAGGTCGACCGGCTCGAGCGCATGGGACCCGCTTCACCCGAGTATCAGATGATTCGCACGTACCTCGACTGGGTGCTCGACCTTCCCTGGTCGACGGTGACGGACGACCGCCTGGACCCGGTCGCCGCACGTCACGTGCTCGACGAAGACCACTACGATCTGGACAAGGTGAAGGAGCGGATCGTCGAATACCTCGCCGTCCAGAAGCTGAAGGCTGCGCAGGCGCCGGGTGGCACGCCGGGCAGTATCAAAGGCCCCATCCTCTGCTTCGTCGGACCGCCTGGCGTCGGCAAGACCTCTCTCGGTCAATCGATCGCGCGGGCCATGAACCGGAAGTTCGTCCGGATTTCGCTCGGTGGCGTCCGTGACGAGGCCGAGATTCGGGGACACCGTCGCACCTACATCGGCTCCATTCCGGGCCGGATCGTGCAGGCGTTGAAGCAAGCGGGGACGATGAACCCGGTCTTCATGCTGGACGAGCTCGACAAGATCGCGGCGGGAGGCTTCCAGGGCGACCCCGCCGCAGCGTTACTGGAGGTGCTCGACCCGGCGCAGAACCACTCCTTCCGCGACCACTATCTCGAGATCAACATGGATCTGTCGCGGGTCCTCTTCATTGCGACCTCCAATCAGCTCGGCACCATTCATCCGGCGCTGCTGGACCGGATGGAGATCATCCAACTCTCCGGGTACACGGAGGAGGAGAAGCTGCACATCGCACGCCGCTACCTCGTGCCGCGACAACTCGAGGAACATGGGCTCGGGTCGGGCCAGGTGGTGTTCGACGACGACGCCCTTCGCCGCATCATCGCGGAATACACCCGTGAGGCCGGGGTCCGCAGCCTGGAGCGTCAGATCGGTGCGGTCGTGCGCAAGGTCGCGGCCCGGATCGCGGCACGCCTGCCAGGCGACGTCTCGGCGGACCAGACGCCACGCGCGCCGGAGGCCGTGCAGGCCGGCGATGTCCCGGACTACCTGGGGCCGCCGCGCTTCCAGCAGGAGATCGCGTTTCGCGTCTCGCGTCCCGGCGTGGCCACCGGGGTTGCCTGGACCGAGGTCGGCGGTGACGTTCTCTTCGTTGAGGCAAGTCTCCTGCCGAACGGACACCACAATTTGACGCTGACCGGACAACTCGGCAACGTGATGCAGGAGTCGGCACGAGCGGCTGTGAGCCACATCCGCGCC
>JBFWPD010000488.1:0-3470 GCA_050250175.1 Vicinamibacterales bacterium | reverse complement strand
TCGAGGGCAGCAACGTCACGCCCGCACTCGCGCTCACCATCTGTACCAGGGTCGAGAGGCTCGTGCCGCGGAATCCGGCCTCCTGGGCACCCGCCCGGGTGCACAAGCCGAGCGCCTGCTCACGAAGGCAGTGGCCATCGTCCAGGAGAAACACCTCGGCGCCTTCCAGACGATCGGGGGTCGCAGGGGCCGCCGACGCCACGAGCGGATGGCCGGGGTGCGCGGCGAGCACGAACGGATCCCGGCCAAGCTCGACGTGATCGAGATCGCCGAGATCGGCCTCCAGCGCGAGCACAGCCGCATCGATCGCGCCCTGCGAGATGTCAGCCACCAGATGCGCCGTCCGCTCTTCACGCCACACGATTGCCAGGTCCGGAAAGGCGGCGGCAAGCGCCGGAGCAATCTCGGGCAGCAGATAGGGACTGATCGTCGGAATGACGCCCAGCCGCAAGGTGCCGCGGAACGGATCCGCCGCCTGCCGCGCCGTCTCGAGAAGATCGTCTGCCGCGATCAGCACAGAGCGCGCCTGCGCGAGGACAACAGCTCCGGCCGCGGAGACACGAACGCCTCGGCGGTTGCGTTCGAACAGCGAGCCGCCGAGGGCGCGCTCGACACGCGCGACCTGCGCACTGAGCGACGGCTGCGCGACGTGACAGCTCTCGGCCGCGCGGCGGAAGCCGCCGGAGTCTGCGACCGCGACGATGTATTGAAGCTGCCGCAGGGACACGGGCGGGAGTGCGAAGAGAGACATAGCCTCACACTATCACTGTTAGAGAAACGATGTCCTTGACCTATCGTAAGGCCGCGCCCAGACTACTGATTCTTCGAGCGATCGGAGGACGGGGATCGTCGGCGACTTCGCACGGGAGATTGAAGACTGCAGATTGAAGATTGCAGATTGGCGGGACGGAGACTGTGGATATTCAACCTGCGCAATCCCCAGCCAGCCCGATCGCCATTCTGCAATCTTCAACCTGCAATCTTCAATTCTGAAGTTCTGCCATTACGATCCTTCCGATGTCCTCATCCCGGTCCCGCGCGGTCGGCGTCTGCCTGCTCGCTCTCGCCTTCGCGGGCCGTCTGGCTTACGGTCTCTCCTCTCCCTTCTGGTACGAGGACGAGCGTCAGGTCTACCTCATAGGCCTGCGTTCGTTCGCGCGGGGCGAGTGGCCGTACTTCGGCACCGAGGTCGCCGTGGACGTCGTGGGGATCGGGCAGCAGCTGCCGGGGGCGCTACAGGGCTGGCTCGTTCGATTGCCGCTCGCCATCTGGCCGGTCGCTGAAGCGCCATTCGTTTTCCTCAACCTGCTGTCGTTCGGGGCGCTCAGCCTGTTCGCCTGGTACTGCCGGCGCCGACTCCCTGCGCTGCCGGCGTGGCTCGTCTGGAGCGCTTTGCTCACGCTGCCGTGGACGCTGAACTTCTCCACACACGTCGTCAACACCTCGTTCATTCTCCCGGCAGGCATTGCATTCTTCCTGGGGTTCCTCGAGGCGTCTCCCGCATTCCGCGCAGGACTGCTGCCCCTGCCGCTTGCCTGGGCGCTGATGGGCGCTGCCATCCCTTTCGTGGCGCAGGTGCACATGTCGTGGGTCCTGCTGCCTCCGTATGTGGCTTTCGCGGCGATTGATCTGGTGCGCCGGAATCGCGGCCGAACGGCCGTCGCCACGCTCGCTTTCCTGATCGGAGCGGCCTCCACTGGATCCCTGCTGCTGCCGACGATTCTGAGATACGGGTGGTCGTCCGGTGATGCGGGATCGGTCGTCGGCTTCTACCCGGGCAACGCCGTCGACGCCGTCACGGTGGCCGCCCGCTTTCTGTCGTTCCCTGCGTTCGAGACCAACCGGTTCCTCGGCATGACGACCGCCGATCGCGTCATGGTGTTCTGGCGCCAGCCCTGGGCGCTGCCCTTTGCCATCTTCGTGACGATCCTGGGATTCGTCCAGCCGGTGATGATGGCGATCGCATGGTTCAGACGCAGTGGCGCGCGGGACGCGGAATGGGACCGCGTAAGGTGGCTGGCCGCCCTCACGGTCCTCTGGATTGGCGTCGCGTTCATGTTCTCCGCGCGCCGCCCGCTCGCACACACGTTCTACGTGACGTTTCCCGTGGCTTTTCTCTATGCCGCGTACTGGTGGGCCCGATCCGCGACGCCACGCTGGCACCTGCTCGCCGTTGCGGCAATCGCCGCGGGCGTCGTCATGCACGCCGGCCTGGCACTCGATCGCGCGCCCCGGCTCTCGCTGTACGTGGACCGGCCGCTCGTCGAGAGGGCCATCGCGGTCAGAAACGACCGCTTCCTCGGCGATCGCAGGGATTCACTTCAGGAAACGCAGGATCGGCAGCCTCGAGCGATCGACCCCGTGCCGGACCCGGACGGGTGGCTCCATGCCGACCCCACCACGGACCTCGTGATCACTGCCTCCGAGTGGGCGCCGCTCGGCATCGCTGACGTCTCCCTCTTCAACCTGTCGATCCACAACAGAAGCCGGGCGGCGGCGTACCTCGATCTGCGATATGCCACGCGCTATCTGAACGCGGACGGCGATCAGATCGCGGCGCGCGAAGGGGTGATCAAGGAGATCGTTCAGCCCGGGGAGGAGCGAAGCTGGCGTGAACTGACGGACGGTACGGCTCCCGAGGGAGCCGCGTCAGCAGAGATCACGCTGGTGACAGCGGAGAAATGTATTCCAGCAGCACGAATCTCGTAGTTGGATAATCTGGAAATCTAGTAGTTGAACCTTTTACAGCATCTCGACAGGTCGAGGATCCTGGCGGTGACCACAGTGCCTTGCGACCTGGCGTAATCCAGTGAGAGGTTCAATTTCCAGATTTGCAGATTGTCCAACTCCCAGATTTTTCAGCGTCCGAGCATCAGCCTGAAGGTGCTGCCCAGTCCCTGCCGAGCCTGGAACAACACGTCGCCGCCATGCTGGCGGGCCGTCGCTCGCGCCGCCTGAACTCCAACGACTGCGGGCCATCCCCCGGGCCGCGAAGACCAGAGCGGGTCGAGGAAGCGGGCGGCGATGTCTGGCGCGATCGCGACCGATTCCTGGGCGATGTCCACGCTCACCACATCGGCGGACGGCCCGCTGAGGATCAGGTTGAGGACGGCACCCTCGCCCTGCTCGAGGAGCGCCAGAGTGGCGACGAGTGCGCCCGTCAGGCCCGCGGCCACTGCCTGTTCGTCGATGACCGCCGACACGTTCCAGTCGGGGACGCACACTTCGATCGTCACGCCGATCAGCCTGGCTTCAGCGAGGCAGGACGTGCGCGTGCGCTCGAGCATCGGGCCGAGCCTCGTCAGGCGCGGCTCGCTCGATTCACGCCGATTGAGGAGGGCCGCGGCCTGCAACATCCAGTGAGCACGAGACGCTTGCGCTCGAACGAGGTCGAGCGATACCCGCCCGGTGACCGGCATCGGGTGACCGGCGAGCTGCGCCGCAGCCGACTCGATGCCCGCGAGCTCCTG
>JBFWPD010000487.1:0-3472 GCA_050250175.1 Vicinamibacterales bacterium | reverse complement strand
CGAACATCGGCATCAGCCTGCCGGGCACCGGCGAAGAGCCCAGCTGCCCCGTGTTCATCGACGGCCAGCATGCGCGGACGCTCCGCGGCACCTACGAGGATCTTGCGCGCGAGTTCCAGCAGCTGGTTGACGACTACGTGGCGGCACGGTATCCCCCACGCACGACGACCGCTTCACCGGGAGGTTGACCGCGCGCACCGCGAGCGGCGACCTCAGAACCATTCGATCAGAACCTCGGAGCCTCCGAACCTCAGAACCTGAGAACCTCCGAACCTGAGAACCTCCGAACCTCCGAACCTCAGAACCTCCGAACCTCATCGCTCTTGAATCCTCACCCCTTCCCCCTCGATCGCTCCTGATGGCCACCGCAGACCTGCGAGAGGCACTCCACCGGATCTGGGGGTACTCGGATTTTCGACCTCTGCAGCGCGAGGCCATGGAGGCCGTGCTCGCCCGGCGTGACAGCGTCGTCGTGATGCCGACCGGCGGCGGCAAGTCGCTCTGCTTCCAGGTACCAGCACTGATCGATTGGCCGGGATCGCCGGGCGCAGGGGCTGGGGCGCGAACGGGTTTTGCCCTCGTTGTATCGCCGTTGATCTCGTTGATGAAGGACCAGGTGGACGGTTTGCGAGTCGACGGCGTCGAGGCGGCGTACTTGAACAGCACCCTCGACGCGGCCGAGCGTGACGCCGTGATGGCAAGTCTCCGCGCAGACCGATGTCGGCTGCTCTACGTTTCTCCCGAGCGCCTCGTGGGGGAGGGCAGCCAGGGCTTCCGCCGCTTCCTCCAGCAGTGCGGGCCACGCTTCGTGGCCATCGATGAAGCCCACTGCATCAGCCAGTGGGGCCACGACTTTCGGCCCGAGTACCGGCAGCTCGGACGCCTGCGGGACGACTTCCCTGGTGTGTCGCTGCACGCGTTCACGGCCACCGCAGGCGAGCGGGTCCGCCGCGACATCGTCCACGAGCTCCGCCTCGAGGATCCATTGGTTCTGGTCGGGTCTTTCGATCGACCCAACCTCACGTACCGTGTGCTCCGACGCGGCAATCTCCACGCGCAGGTCAAGCAGGTGCTCGCCCGGCACGAGAATGAGGCCGGCATCGTGTACTGCTCGTCACGGCGCGAAGTGGAAGCCCTGGCGGACTGGCTCGTCGGCGAGGGATATCAGGCCGTGCCCTATCACGCCGGCCTGCCCGATGACGTCCGCGCGCGGCATCAGGATGAGTTTCTCGAAGAACGCGTCGACATCGTCGTGGCCACCGTTGCGTTCGGGATGGGGATCGACCGCTCGAACGTCCGGTTCGTCGTGCACGCAGGCGCGCCACGGTCACCTGAGCACTACCAGCAGGAGTCCGGCCGAGCGGGACGAGACGGCCTTCCAGCTGAGTGCGTCCTCATCTACTCCGGCAGCGACTTCATGCGGTGGCGCCAGATGCTGGAGGCGAACGGGGAGTGGACCGACAGCGCCCGGACACTCCTGCGCGACATGGAGCGCTATGCATCCGGCACGCGCTGCCGGCATCGTGCGCTGGTCGAGTACTTCGGGGAGGAATGGCATCGAGCCGAGTGCGCGGCCTGTGATTGGTGCCTGAAGGAGCTCGAACCGGTCCCCGACTCCACGACGGTGGCGCGCAAGATCCTCTCTTGCGTGGCACGCGTGCGGCAGGCGTGGGGGATTGGACACGTGACCGACGTGCTCATCGGGAAGGCGAGCGAGAAGGTGGTGGCAGCTCGTCACACGGAGCTGTCGACGTTCGGGCTGTTGAAAGAAGTCTCGGCCACCGCCGTGCGTGGATACATCGAGCAGCTTGTCGCCGAAGGGCTGCTGTGGCGGGATGGGGTCCCCTATCCGGTTGTCCGCCTCACCGCCGCCGGTACGGCGCTGCTTAAAGGCGAGGGAACGTGCGAGCTGTACCGTGAGCTGACGCCTCCTGCGGGACGATCGCGTGGCCGCGGCCGGACGGCGGTTGGCCAGCTGGCAGACCCCGAGCTGTTCGACGTGCTGCGGAACGTGCGTCTGCGGCTGGCGCGCGAACGCGGCGTGCCTCCCTACGTCATCTTCCACGATACGACGCTGCGAGACATGGCCGAACGCCGGCCGGCGACGCTCGACGACCTGCACCAGATTTACGGCGTCGGGGCGAAGAAGGCGACGGACTTCGGCGACGCGTTCCTCGACGCCATCAGGACTTATCGGAATCCCTAGCCGTCCGCACAGCGCCCCAGCTTCGTCCGCCGGACGATCCGCCGTGTGGCCGACGCCTGCGTGGCGGCGGCGACGGGTGCACTCGAGGGTCTGCTGGTCGGGGATGAAGCGTAGGGAGACCTCCAACGTCTGTGGCGCCGACGTCCGCCGACGCTGAGCCGACACGGGCGACCCTGTCGCGCGGTCAGTGCACGGTGTAGGGCTCCGCCAGCGTGAACGGCGCGATCTCGACGTCGAAGTGGGTGCCGTCCTCCGTCACCATCTGGTAGGTGCCGCGCATCGTGCCGGTGGCGGTCTTCAGCGGACAGCCTGAGGTGTACTCGAAGCTCTCTCCCGGAGCGAGCACGGGCTGTTCGCCGACCACTCCGGGTCCTTCCACCTCTTCGACGCGTCCCGTCCCGTCCGTGATGATCCAGTGGCGGCTGAGCAACTGCACGGTCTCCTCGCCCTCGTTCGAGATGCGAACCGTATAGTGGAAGAACCACTGACTCTGGAACGGCTGGGACCGGTCGGCCGCGTAGCGCGACTCCACCTCGACGCGGACATTGTTGGTCACCGCCTCGGACGACGACCCCGGAGACGAGGAACGCTTCTGCTCGGTCATCACATCCTCGAATCAGCCGATCCATCATAACAACTTTGACCCGCCGGTCGGACCGTCAACTTCCGTGACGTCGGCGCTCCGCCGCCGGTGATAGGCTGTGGCTCGGCACGCCGCGGGTTCGCGACTCCCGTTGTGCGGTTTAGGATGGAGACCAAATCAGCGCCATGACGACGGCTCAGGAACGGGTTGCAGGCTCGATCGGGGTGCCGGTGGCAAGTCGCCACATCTTTCTCTGTTGCGATCAGACGACGCCCAAGTGCTGCGACCGAACGCGCAGTCTCGAGGCGTGGGAGTTCTTGAAGCGCCGGTTGAAGGAGCTCGGACTCTCCGAGCAGGGCGGCATCCTGCGGACGAAGGCGAACTGTCTGCGCATTTGCGAAGGCGGGCCGATCGCCGTTGTCTATCCCGATGGGACCTGGTATGGCGCGTGCGATCCGCCCGTTCTCGAGCGGATCGTTCAGGAACATCTCATCGGCGGTCGGCCCGTCGTCGAACTCGCGTTCGCGCAGCGGCCGCTCGGCGGTTGACGGCGGACACTCACGTTCAGCGCCTCGCGCCGGGCGAGCGCCGAGAAGGACAGGACCGTGTACCCTCGACTCATCTCGTTACCGTTCTACACGCTGCACACGTTCGGGGTGCTGCTCGCCGCCGCGTACCTGACC
>JBFWPD010000486.1:0-3473 GCA_050250175.1 Vicinamibacterales bacterium | reverse complement strand
CGTGAATCTGATCTACGGCACCATCCGCCTGATCGAGCGGGACAGGGATTCGTTTCTTGCGTGGGCCCGCGAGCCGTGGGCCTGCGTGATCGTCAACGTGCACACGGCTCACGACCCGGCGTCGCTCGCCGCCACGGAGACTCATTTCCGCCGCCTGATCGACCGTGGCCGCGAACATGGCGGCAGCTACTTCCTGACCTATCATCGCTGGGCCACTCGCGAGCAGGTCCTCTCCTGCTATCCGCAACTCCCGGAGTTTCTGGCACTCAAGCGGAAGTACGACCCGGAGGAGCGGTTCCAGAGCGAGTGGTACCGCCACTACCGGGCGATGTTCGCCTAGGCAACGCGACGCGAACGTTTCGTCGCACGCCTGTGACAGAATTGCTGCGGCGAGTCGCGGTCGATCTGTCGCCACCGGTCTCGAAGGAGGACCACACCAGTGAATCCACCCGAGTCAGTTTCCGCTTTCATCGAGCATCACTTCCGCCACTTCAACGCCGCCACCCTTCGTGATGCTGCCGACGCGTATCGCCGGCACGTCGAGGATGGAGGGGCAATGATGATGACGCTGGCTGGCGCGATGAGCACGGCGGAGCTCGGACTTTCGCTGGCCGAGATGATCCGTCACGGCAAGATCCATGCGATCTGCTGCACCGGCGCGAACCTCGAAGAGGACGTCTTCAACCTGGTCGCCCACAGCCACTACCGCCGCATCCCCGATTACCGCGACTTGACGCCTGAAGACGAGAAACGGCTCCTCAGCCAGAAACTCAACCGCGTCACGGACACCTGCATTCCGGAAGAAGAAGCGATGCGCTGCGTCGAGCGGGTCCTCCTCGAGGAATGGAAGGCGGCCGAGCGCCGGCAGGAGCGCCTCTTTCCCCACGAATTCCTCTATCGGGTCCTGCAGTCGGGCGTGCTCGAGCCGCACTACGAGATCGACCCCGCCACGAGCTGGATGATGGCCGCGTCGGAAGCGAACCTGCCGATTTTCGTGCCCGGCTGGGAGGACTCGACGCTCGGCAACGTGTTCGCCGCGCGATGTCTCGAGGGAAAGCTCGGCAACCCTCACACCGTGAAATCGGGCGTCGAGACGATGATGTCGCTCGTCGGATGGTACCGCGAGATCAGCGCGAAGCGGGGCGTCGGCTTCTTCCAGATCGGCGGGGGGATCGCCGGCGACTTCCCGATCTGCGTCGTCCCGCTGATCCACCAGGACATGCGGATCCAGGACGTCCCGTTGTGGAGCTATTTCTGCCAGATCAGCGACTCGACGACCAGCTATGGGTCCTATTCAGGGGCCGTCCCCAACGAGAAGATCACGTGGGGCAAGCTGTCGGTGGACACCCCGAGGTTCGTCATCGAGTCGGACGCGACGATCGTTGCCCCGCTCATCTTCGCGCGCGTCCTGGGGTGGTGAGGGCAGGCTTCGGGCTGCAGGCTACGGGCTACGGGCTTCAGAAGGGCGACGTGCCGACCTACGCAACAATGACTGCGTCGTCCGGCTCGGCCACATCCGCGAGCTGCACGCGCAGGTTCCCGGGATTGGTTGCGTAGAGCAGCCCGGTCTTGAACGAGATGGTTCCTGCGCGTACGAGTTTCTCGATCTCTCCGTCGAAATGCTGCATGCCGTCGAGCTCGCCATCACGCATCGCGTCGAGCAGTGACCGCCCCTCGCTTTCGCCGCGTTCGAGGTACTCGCGCGTCCTCATCGTCGACTTGAGAATCTCGAGGATCGCGACCCGGCCGCCGCTCACCTTTGGCACCAGACGCTGCGAGACGAAGTACTTGAAGGACGCCGAGAGTCTCGACCGCACCGCCTGCTGATCTCCCGCCTCGAAGGTGCCGATGATGCGCTCGACGGTCTTCGAGGCATCGATTGTGTGGAGGGTCGAGAAGACCAGGTGGCCGGTCTCGGCGGCCGTGAGGGCAATCTCGATCGTCTCGCGATCGCGCATCTCTCCCACGAGAATCACCTTCGGCGCCTGGCGCAGGGCCGCCCGCAGTGCGAGCGCGAAGGTCGGCGTGTCGCTGTGCAGCTCCCGCTGATGGACCGTGGCCTTCTTGTGAAGGTGCAGGAACTCGATGGGATCTTCAATGGTGATGATGTGCTCGGCCCGCGTCTCGTTGATGACGTCGATGAGCGCCGCCAGGGTGGACGACTTTCCTGATCCGGTCGGACCTGTGACCAGCACGACCCCGTGCTTGAGCGCGGCGATTTCGGCAAGGGCGGGCGGCAGGTTCAGTTCGGCAAGCGTGGGAATCCGGACCGCGATGACGCGCATCACGATGGCGAAGGAACCGCGCTGCCTGAAGATGTTGACCCGGAACCGGCCTCGCTCCGGGAGCGAATACGAGAGGTCGCAGGCGCCCTGATCCTGCAGTGTTCGAAGCGAATGCGGGTTCCCTCCGATCAGATCACGTGCGATGCGAATGGTGTCGGCAGGCTGAAGCGTGGCGATGCCTTCCACAGCCACTGGCGTGAGTTCTCCGTGACGTTCCACCTGCGGCGGCCGGCCGGGAGAGAAAATCAGATCGCTGACGCCCTGGCCGAGCATTGCGGTGACCAGTGCCGGCGTTTCGATCGACGATCCCGCCTCCGGCCGCGGTCCGAAAAGAATCTCCTCGACTGAAGCGGCAGCAAGGTCGAACGCACTCGTCACGGGGACACTCCGGAGGTCGCGGGACGCTCATCGGCCCGCGCTTCCTTTTATCGGTAGATGGCCTCCTCCAGCCCCTCTTGACGACCAATCTGGTCGGGTATAGACTTCGCCTGCTGATACTGAGACTAAGTCTCAGTATCACGTGTTCGCTCACACGGAGAGTAGCGCGTGCGCTTTCGAACGATTCTTTTCTGGTGTCACCTCGTGGCCGGCGTCACCGCCGGCCTGCTGATTCTTCTCATGTGCGTCACCGGCGTCCTCCTGACGTACGAACGCCAGCTCATCGAATGGTCGGACCGCCAGTTCGTCTCGACACCCCCTTCCGCTGACGCGGTCAGACTGAGGGCGGCGGCGCTTCTCGATCGGGCCGAGGCACAGGAGGGCGAACGGCCAACAGCGATCACGCTGCGTGCGGACGCGAGCGAACCGGTCGCCATCGCCTTCGGTCAGCGGACGGTCTACGCAGACGCCTTCACCGGGGAAATCATCGGCGCGCCGACGACGGGCATCCGGGATCTGATGTCCACGCTGCGCGGGTGGCACCGGTGGCTCGCCATGCAAGGCGATCAGCGCGCCACAGCCCGCATGGTCACGGGCTGGGCCAACGTGCTCTTCCTCTTCATCGTGCTCTCCGGAATGTATCTGTGGCTGCCGCGCATGTGGACCTGGGCGCAGGTTCGCGCGGTCGCGTTCTTCCGTGGAGGTCTTCGCGGCAGGGCGCGTGACTTCAACTGGCACAACGCCATCGGCATCTGGTCTGCCGTGCCCCTCGCGATCGTCGTGGCGACCGCGATGCCGATTTCCTTCCCG
>JBFWPD010000485.1:0-3475 GCA_050250175.1 Vicinamibacterales bacterium | reverse complement strand
CGACTCGTACTTCGACGCCAGCATGGACCTGTGCCGGGTGAACCCGGAGTTCATTCTCTACGATCCCGAATGGCCGCTCCGCACCTATCAGCCGCAGGCCCCTCCCGCGAAGTTCGTCTTCGCGGAGAAGGGCCGGCGCTGCGGCCAGGCGCTGGACTCGGTCATCTCGCCGGGCTGCATCGTATCGGGCAGCCGCATCCAGGGAAGCATCCTGTGCCCCAACGTCAGGGTGCACAGCTTCTGCGAGATCGACCAGTGCATCCTGATGCCGGGGGTTCGCGTCGGCCGGCACGCCCGCATCAGGCGCGCGATCATCGATCGCGACGTGCTCATTCCGAGAGGCGCGCTCATCGGCTACGATGCCGGGGAGGATCGCCGCCGGCACACCGTCAGTGAATCAGGCGTCGTTGTCGTCACACCACAGGACGAACCGTTCATCGGTCCGTTGAGCGACGAGGCGCTGCGCATCGAAGCGGAAGTGGATCGCTGGGGCGGCGGCTAGAGGAGAACGATTGCTGTGAAGATCAGTCGAGTACACGGGCGCGAGATCGTGGATTCTCGCGGCAATCCGACCGTCGAAGTGGATGTCACGCTCGCCGGCGGCACAACAGGACGCGCGGCCGTGCCTTCGGGCGCTTCGACGGGCGAGCGCGAGGCCCTGGAACTGCGCGACGGCGACAAGTCGCGGTTCGGCGGAAAAGGCGTCCGGAAGGCGGTCGCGCACGTGAACGGCGAGATCGCAAGCGCGCTTGCGGACAAGTCGTACGACCAGCGCCAGCTCGATGACGCGCTCATCGCACTCGATGGGACGCCGGCGAAGAGCCGCCTGGGTGCGAACGCCCTGCTCGGCGTGTCGATGGCGGCTCTGAGAGCCGAGGCGGCCGCGAACAAAGTACCGCTCTACCAGCACGTCGGCACGCTGTACAAGACCGAGCGCTTCACGCTCCCGGTCCCGATGATGAACATCCTGAATGGCGGCGCGCACGCTGACTCGAGCGTCGACTTCCAGGAATTCATGGTGATGCCCGTCGGGGTGGGCTCCTTTGGCGACGCCCTGCGGGCAGGCGCCGAGATCTTCCACGCGCTGCGCGGGATCCTGAAAGGACGCGGCCAGTCAACCGGCGTCGGCGACGAAGGCGGCTTCGCTCCGAACCTCAAGTCGAACCGCGAGGCAGTGGAGGTCGTCCTCGAAGCCGTCGGGCGCGCGGGACTGCAGGCCGGCAAGGACGTGTATCTTGCGCTGGATGTCGCATCGAGCGAGCTCTGGGCAGGAGGCGGCCGGTACGTCTTCAAGAAATCGGGAGAGCCCGATCGCACGTCGGACCAGATGATCGCGCTCTATGAGGACTGGCTGCGTCAGTATCCCATCGTGTCGATCGAAGACGGACTCGCCGAGGGCGACTGGGAAGGCTGGAAGCGTCTGACGACCGCGCTCGGTTCCCGTGTGCAGCTCGTCGGCGACGATGTCTTCGTCACCAATCCCGGGATCCTCGAGCGCGGCATTGCCGATCGTGTCGGCAATGGCCTTCTCGTCAAGCTCAACCAGATTGGCACGGTCACGGAAACGCTCGACGCGGTCGCGATGGCTCGCGACGCCGGATACGCGACGATCATTTCCCACCGATCGGGCGAGACCGAGGACACCACGATTGCAGATCTCGCGGTCGGCACGGCGGCCGGTCAGATCAAGACCGGATCGGCCAGCCGCACGGACCGTGTGTGTAAGTACAACCAGCTGCTCCGCATCGAAGAAGAGCTTGGTGCGCAGGCCGCGTATGCCGGCCGCGCCGCAATCCGCGCGCTGGCGCCCGCCTAGCCATGCCGACTCTCGTTCTGCTTCGCCACGGCGAGAGCACGTGGAACCGGGAAAATCGATTCACGGGCTGGACCGATGTCGACCTGTCGGATCGCGGACGCGAAGAAGCAAAGGAAGCCGGACGGCTGCTCGCCGAGGGCGGCTACCAGTTCGATATCGCCTACACCTCCGTGCTGAAGCGCGCGATTCGCACGCTGAACATCGCGCTCGACGAGCTGGATCGGCTCTGGCTTCCGGTCGTCAAGAACTGGCGGCTGAATGAACGGCATTACGGCGCCCTGCAGGGACTGAACAAGGCCGAGACCGCGGCCCGTCATGGCGAGGCACAGACGAAGATCTGGAGGCGCAGCTACGACATCCCGCCTCCTCCATTGTCGCTGGACGACGAACGGCACCCGTCACGCGATCCGCGATACAAGGATCTCGAGCCGGACGAACTGCCGCTGACCGAATCCCTCAAGGACACGGTCGCACGATTCATCCCCTACTGGCAGTCGACCATCACACCGTCGATCAAGGGGGGCTCACGCGTCCTCATCGCCGCGCACGGCAACAGCCTGCGTGCGCTCGTGAAGTATCTCGACAACGTCTCCGAGGCCGATATCGTCGAGCGGAACATTCCGACGGGCATTCCTCTCGTCTACGAGCTCGACGAGACACTCGCTCCAGTCCGGCATTTCTATCTCGGGGACCCGGAAGCGGCGGCTGCCGCCGCGGCCCGCGTGGCGGATCAGGCGTCCCAGAAATGAAAAGGCCGGCGCCACCCTTCAGGATCGAGGGGTGCGCGCCGGCCTGCAAGCTGCGCAGTCGAAACGACTAGTTCACTTCCTCGGCGGTTTCATCTGCGGCGATCCGAAGCGACCGAAGGAAGCGGCGGTCGTTGGCGGTGACCTCGAAACTCCGACGAGGCTGGACGACACGGGCTGGCGCGGTCACTTTGGCAAGCGCACCAGTCTGCGCCCTGTTGGCAAACCCCACGACGGCTTCGAGCGAGACCTTCATTTCGAAGCCGGCTGCGCGTGCCTTCTCGCGGCACGCTTCGACTTGCGGATTCTCTGCGACCGCGACGGCAATCGCGTCGGCCAGCTCTCGTGCGAACCGGTTGACGACGTCGTCCATTACTTACTACCTCCCTACGCCGCCGGGACCGGGGATCCGGGGCGCATCCCCATCCGCAGCCTGCCGGAACCTCGACGGTCGGCAGGGAAGGGGCGCCTGAGTCATGTGCGTATCGGAAAGGGTGCTGCGGTGAAGTCAGTTTAAAGCACAAATCACCACGAGGTCAAGCACTTACAGGCATGAGGGTAGTGGTCAAGTTTGGTACTTTGCCCCACTGTAGGCGCGCCTACCTTGACGCCTTCAGGCACCCATGCGACGATTCGCGCCAAATTGACGAGGTTAATCCGATATGCGGCCATCCTCAACGGTATCGCCGCCCTCGTTCTAGGGCTTTCCAGATTTGAGACATTTGAGCGACTGGCGACTACCTACCAAGGCTGGGTAATTGCCTCGTTCGTCATTACGATCAGTGTCCCGATCGTCCAAACGCTGATCAGCGAGCGCGGTGAGAGGCGACGGCGAGCCGCGTTGGAGCATCGGCGAAAGATCGAGACGTTCCTTAGTGTGTCGCTGCGGTATGTGAGATCGGAAGAGCACACG
>JBFWPD010000484.1:0-3479 GCA_050250175.1 Vicinamibacterales bacterium | reverse complement strand
GCGCTGTCCTCCGTGCCGGCCGGCGCGCAGACGGCAGACGGGCGCATCACGCTTGCCGAGGCGCTGCAGCTGATTGACGCTGCGACCGCCGAAGCGACGAAGCAGAACTATCGTCTGAGCTTTGCGGTCGTGGATGCGCGCGGCGATCTCATCGCCATCGGGCGCATGCCCGGCGCGGGCGCGGGGACGCCGGATACCGCCATCGGCAAGGCCATGACCTCGACCTTCTTCGGCCAGCCGAGCGGAGCAGTGTCGGCGCTGGCGACGAATCCGATTGGCGTCGCGCTCAACGACTCGACGGGAGGACGGCTGCGATTCTTCCAGGGTGGGCTGCCCATCGTGCGGAACGGGATGACCGTCGGCGCAATGGGGGCAAGCGGCGCATCCGCCCAGCAGGACGAGGACGTCGTGAAGGCGGCGCTGTCAGCGCTGCGATAGCGACTTGAGCATCGGAGCGCGACGAGGCGCTGGCTGATCGGCCGCCTCGTCGCGGATCTGATGACGATGGCGAGCGATACGGAGCGCTGCCTCGAGCTGCTGGGGGGCGGCGGTCCCGTGGAACGTCGCACCTTCGGCCAGGATGAATCGTTTCGAGACGACACGCCCGGTGACGGTGGCGCCGGGGCGGATGTCGACGACATCCAGGGCGATCAGCGTGCCTTCCACGTTTCCGAAGACGGTGACGTCGCGGGCGATCACGCTGCCAATCAAGCACCCGCCCTCGGCTACCGTGACCGCTGCCGTCTCACAGAGCACCGGGCCTTCGATACGTCCCTCGATTCTCAGATCTCCGGACGCCTGCACTTCACCGCGAACGAACACCGATTGGCCAACGACCGCCATGTCCCGGATTGTCGCACGAGTTCGCGGACGCGCCTTCTGACGTCGCGAGTCCGCCCGGTCGTCGCGCTCGCTTAGAATCCACGTCTGTCAGGGAATGACCATCGGGAAGCACTCGGAAGCCTCCTCGCTGCATGACCGGCTCTCGCCGCGCCGCGTCACCCTCGTCGTCGCGGCCGCTGCGTTCATCCTGCTGGCCAGCGTCGTCATCCATCTCGTCGTCGACGCGACGACTCACGACGCTCCCTGGACCAACAACGACAACGCGTTGTTTCTGTTCGTGGCGCAGGAGATGGATCACGGTGCGCGGCTCTATGTCGACTGGCGGGAGCCAGCGATGCCATCCGCATTCCTGACCGCGCTGACTGCTGTCCGTCTGTCGGGGACCAGGTTCTCGCCGGTGCTCGGCCTCGACTTCCTTCTTCTGGCCACGGGCGTTCTCGGGCTCATCGTTCTCGTCCACTCGCTGCGGCATCTGAAGCGTCCACCGCCGGTGATCCTGCTCGCAGCGGCCGCGTATCTGTTCTTTGTCGTCAAGCCCGGCGCCATCACCCGCGATGTCGCGCAGCGCGAACACTTCTTCGCGTTGCTCCTGATTCCCGAGTTGTTCGCGATCGTCAGTCCCGCGCGCATGCCGTGGCGGCCGGTCTGGCTCGCGGCTCTCGCGTTTCAGGGGATGAACAAGCCGCAACTGGCCGCTGCCGTCTTCCTTCTCGAAGCGACGGCGCCTCGTCAGTCGAGGTCGTTCGCTGACGTCATCGGTCTGATTGCCGGCGTCCTGGCGCCGTTCGTGATGCTCTGGTGGCAGTCGGCGGAGGCCTTCGAGGGTTTCTTTACCGAGAACCTCCAGTTGCACCTGTCCGGCGCCTACGCAGCGATGAACGTGAGCCCGCGCGTCCTGCTCGCACGCGGACCGTTGTTGATCGGCGCGACGGCCGTGGCCGCTCTGGTCGCGACTGCAGTGGCCACACGGGAGAACCGCGAGCTTCGCCGTCTTTCAATTCGCGTGAGTCTCGCCGTCGTGTGGGGCGCAGCGACCGTGCTGCATCAGCAGAAGTACTTTCCGTATCACTTCGTGCCGCTGTTTGGCATTTCGGTCGTCGGAGGCGCCTGGGCAGCAGGAGAGTGGTTGAGCAGCCGCAACCGGACGCTGGCTGTTACGGCGCTGGCGGCGATCCTGCTCGTTGTCGGCGCAGTGGCGATTCACAGTGACATCGCGCGATCCAATGCGGACCCTCTGGCGTTGCGGCTTGGCCAGGCAATAGACGGCGGCGACCCCGAGAAAGTCTTTGTGGCGTCGGTCTACTCGCACGGCATCTGCACGCCTTACCGGGGCGCGCCCCGTTGTGTCTGGCCGGAAGCCCTGTCGCCGCGACTGACGCTCATCGCCGGCGCGAATGACGGCGGCCGGCAACTCGAAGAATGGGCGGCAGAGCGCAGCGCATGGATCCGGGAAGCGCGTCCGGATGTGCTCCTGCTGTCTACGTCCGACCGGGCCTTGCCGCCGGGCGTGACACCCGCGCGGATCCTGCTGGAGCGGCATCCAGCCATCGAGCCGGGCGAGTATGTGCCGCTATCGCCCGGGATGCAGGCATGGGTGGATGCGCGAGGGTGGATCGTGTTGAGGCGAAGCGATGTTCCCGAGGCAGCGCTTCAGGGCAGGTAGGCCGGATCCTGAAACCCGCAGCCAGTAGCCCGAAGCCTGCAGCCAGTAGCCCGCAGCCTGAAGCCCGAAGCCTGCTAGAGCGCCGCGAGGATCAGGCAGAGCCAGCCGATCAGGAAGGCGACGCCCCCGATTGGCGTGACCGCTCCAAGGATCGTGATGCCGCTCAGCGCCAGGACATAGAGGCTTCCGGAAAAAATCACAATCCCCGCAGTGAACGCCCAACCCGCGGCGGGCAGTAGTCGGCCGTCGATCCGGCTCGAGAGTGCCGCGACCAGCAGTATCGCCATCGCGTGATACATCTGGTAGCGGACGCCAATCTCAAAAACATTGAGCATTTCCGGCGAAAGACGGCCTCTCAGTCCGTGGGCTCCAAAGGCACCGAAGCCTACCCCGATGAGCCCTGCCGTCGCGCCGATGAGTAAAAACGTGCGATCCACGCGCAGGATCATAGCCGAACGGGACGGCGGTCGCCCCGCCCCGCCGGCGCATGATTTCGATGCAGATCCTCTCCGGAAAATCAGCTAAAATCGCCCGGAAGTCTTCGCGACAACTCCGATCTCATGGAGCAACCTTCAATGGCGAATCACGACGACGACGTCACCGTCACGTCCCGGCGCACGTTCATCAAGGGGGTCATCGCCGCGGGGGCGGCGGTGTCGTCGGCCGGGTATCTGTTCCGCTCGTCGCCGCTGCTGGGGCAGCCGTCGGCGCCGGGGAGCGTGGAGCGGCTGATCACGATCAACGTGAACGGGCAGGACCGGCGGGTGGACGTGCTGAAGCAGGAGACGCTGGCGACGACGCTGCGGTACAAGCTGGGGCTGAAGGGGACGAAGATCGGGTGCGACCGGGCGGAATGCGGGGCGTGCACGGTGCTGGTGGACGACGTGCCGCACTATTCGTGCTCGGTGCTGACGCACACGGTGCGGGGCAAGCGGGTGACGACGATCGAGGGCCTGGCGAGTGCGGACGGGAC
>JBFWPD010000483.1:0-3487 GCA_050250175.1 Vicinamibacterales bacterium | reverse complement strand
CGTCTCCGCGAATGCCCAGGCTCCGCCGTCGGCGAGGTCGTCACGATCGACCGATGTGACGACGACATAGTCGAGGGCGAGCGATTGAATGGCGCGGGCGACACGTTCCGGCTCGCCGCTGTCGAGCGGCAGCGGGCGTCCGTGCGCGACCGCGCAGTAGGAGCAGGCGCGCGTGCAGACGTCCCCGAGAATCATGAATGTGGCCGTGCCGTGATTCCAGCACTCGCCGATGTTCGGGCAGCGGGCCTCCTCGCACACGGTGTGCAGGCCCAGGTCCTTCATGAGTGACTTCAGCCGCAGATAGCTCGGGGACCCTGGTGCGCGAACCTTCAGCCAGTCGGGTTTCGGAACTCGAGGCGCGTTCGACGGGACCAGGGGGATGACGCGGGACATCTCACTCGATTATATCGGCCGGCCCTCCCTGAGGCCGGCGATCAGGAAGTCGGCGAACGTGTCCGCGATGGTCTGGGAGGTCGCCGGGCCATCCGGGCTGTACCAGCGCGGAATCCAGTTCACGGCACCAAGGATGGCAAAAGAGAGAAGCTTCGGGTCGGCCTTCCCGAAGGTCCCCGAGCCGACGCCCTCCGCGAGCACCTGCCGCATCGCCCGATCGAAGAGGTCCCGTCGAGCGACGACGGCGCGGCGGTGTGCTGGAGATAGAGCCTCGAGGTCGAGGAAGAGCGCCGTGCCCTGCAGCTCGTCGAGAATCGTGTGCACGAAGGCGACGATGAGCTTGCGAAGCCTCGCCTCCGCCGGCAGCCCGCTCGATTCCACGTCCTCGAGCAGGGCGAGGAGCTGGTCGAGGGAGAACTGGTGACAGGCAAAGAGAATCTCTTCCTTGTTCCGGAAGTAGTAGTACAGATTCCCTTTCTTCATCCGGAGCTTGGCCGCGATGTGCTCGACCGTCGCACCATGGTAGCCGCGCCGGCGGAACTCCGCCGCGGCACTCTTGAGGATGGCGACCCGGATGTCGCCCTCGACCGTCTTGCGCCGCCGAACCGTGCGCCTGGCTGTGTATCCTGGACGCCGTCCGGGTCTCCCATGGGGACGCGTTTCCTCGACCGACACCGATCTAACGTTAATTTGAACCGATGTTCAGGAGCAAGCGGCGTGGCATTGGCGCGAGTGGACCTGACCGCTGGCGGCGGGGTACGCTGAGAGAGGTTCGTTCGCAAAGAGGACGTCATGTCAATCAAGTGGTTCAATCTGGCGGCAGCCGGTTTTCTCGCCCTCAATCTCGCGTGCGCCGATGGCACTGTCCCGGCGGAAGCGCCCGTGCCGGCAGACTCGGGCAGCGACGCGCAGCCGGTGGAGCTTGGCGTGCCGGGCAGGGCGAATGCGAATGTGTCCGTCGCCTCGGACGGCGACTTCCTCATCGCTGCGTGGTCGGCGGCTGAACCTGAAGGAGCGGCGGACATCTTCACCGCCGTCAGCCGCGACGGCGGACGGACGTTTTCCGACCCCGTGCGTGTGAACTCAGAGCCTGGGACGGCGAGGGTCAGCGGCGAGCAGCCGCCCAGACTCGTTCTTGCGAAACAGGCGAACGCGGACCCGGTTGTGTCGCTGATCTGGACCGCGTCCGGCGAAGACGGGACGCGCCTTCTCACGTCGCAGTCAGTGGATGGCGCACGGACGTTCGAGCCGTCGGAGCTCGTCCCCGGGACGGACGCGCCGGGCAATCGCGGCTGGGAATCCCTGACAGCGTTCGGCAACGGCATAGTCGCGGCCGCGTGGCTCGATCACCGGCAGCACGCCCAGAACAGCGACGTGGCCTCGACGCACCATCACCACGACGCGGCGGCGGACCCGAACGAGGAGGGCGTCGCAATGGCGGCGCGTTCGCAACTTTACTTCGCCGCGTTCGACGGCGAGAGCGAGCCCAAGCCGCTCACTGGCGGCGTCTGCTACTGCTGCAAGACTGCCCTGGCAACCGGCATGTTCGGCTCATCGGACACAGTTGCCGTCGCGTGGCGGCACGTGTATCCGGGCAACATGCGCGACATCGCCTTCACGGTCTCGCGGGATCAGGGCCGTACGTTCAGCGCTCCCGTTCGTGCCAGCGAAGACCAGTGGTCGATTACCGGTTGTCCTGACGATGGTCCGTCGATGGCGGTCGATGGGGAAGGGCGCGTGCACCTCGTGTGGCCGACGGCAGTCACGGAGAATGGCCAACCGGTCAAGGCGCTGTTCCACACGATGACCGCCGACGGCGTGACGTTCACGCCTCGCGTCAAGCTCCCGACCCAGGGGCAAGCCAATCATCCGCAGATCGCGGCCGCGTCCGATGGCAGTCTCGTGGCGATCTGGGACGAGTCAGGCAGCGGAAGCCGATCGATTGCGAGGGCGCGCGGCGTCCTCGACGCGTCAGGGCAGATCGCCTTCTCGCGCAGTGCAGCCTCCGGCGTCGAGACCGGCGTCTACCCGATCGTGCTTGCGGGCGATAGCGAGGTGGTCAGCATCTGGACCGCCGGCCCGCCCACTGAATCGACGCTGCGAGTCGCACGTTCGAGCATCTCCAGCTTCTGAGTTTCTGAGCGCCTCGCTCCTGGTTCCCGTTGACCAGTGAGCCGCGGAGGCGCTAAACTCAGGCTGTTCTGAAATTGAGACTCAGTATCACTTAAGGCGCCTCACGATGCTCGTTCATATCCCGCAGGTTCTCAGTACAGATCAGGTATCAGAGGCTCGCGCCAAGCTCGACGCGGCCGAGTGGGCAGACGGCTCGGTCACCGCCGGCTTTCAATCAGTACGGGTCAAGCACAATCTCCAGCTCCCCGAGCAACATCCGCTCTCCGAAGAGCTCGGCGACGTCATCCTCACCGCGCTCCAGCGTCAGCCGCTGTTTCTGTCGGCGGCGCTTCCGTTCCGGGTGTTTCCACCGCTCTTCAACCGATATGAGGGGGGAGGGAGCTTTGGAAATCACGTGGACAACGCCATCCGGCAGCGAAGCGGGACGGGGCACCGGATCCGGACCGATCTGTCGGCGACGTTGTTCCTCAGTGAGCCTCAGGAGTACGAGGGGGGAGAACTGCTCGTCGAAGACACCTACGGCGTGCATTCCGTAAAACTGCCGGCCGGGCATCTCGTGCTGTATCCCTCGACGAGTCTCCACAACGTGAGGCCCGTGACGCGGGGCGCGCGCATTGCCGCCTTCTTCTGGATTCAGAGCATGGTACGGGCCGACGCCGATCGCACGCTGCTGTTCGACCTCGATGGGGCCATCCAGCAGTTGAACCGGGATGTTCCTGATCACCCCTCCTCGGTCCAGCTGACCGCCGTGTATCACAACCTGCTGCGACGATGGGCCGAACTGTAGAACCCCGGGGGGCACTCGATGTACCCTTGTGCGGCCGCGAGGGGCTGTCTGGGCGCTTGCCGGCGGTCCCCGCGCCTGCCGGCCCCGCACCTACGTCCAGGAGAGATGCTTCAAGAATGCAGACGTGCTTCGTGCAATCAACGTGCAGATCAACTCGGAGTTCAGCGCCTGGTA
>JBFWPD010000482.1:0-3497 GCA_050250175.1 Vicinamibacterales bacterium | reverse complement strand
CGGCGCCCCGCGCGAGCGGCTCCATGCGAATCTTGCAGTCGCCGAACTGACCGTGGCCGCCGGTCTGCTTCTTGTGCCGTCCGTGTGCTTCGGTCGCGGCCTTGATGTACTCGCGAGACGGAAAGCGAGCCGGCTAGAGGTTCACGACGACGCCGAACCGGCGCTTGAGCTTGGCGACCTTGACCACGATGTGCACCTGCCCCTGTCCCGAGAGCAGCAGTTCTTTCGTCTGCGGATCGCGGCTGTAGACGATCGTCGGATCCTCTTCCTCGAGCCGATGGATGGAGGTGCTGATCTTGTCCTCGTCGCCCCGAGTCTTGGGTTCGATGGCGTATGAAAGGACCGGTACTGGAAACCTGAGGGGAGGGAACGTCACCGGGTCGTTCTTGTCGCCCAGCGTGTCGTTGGTCAGCGTCTCCTTCAGCTTCGCGACGGCGCCGAGGTCGCCGGCCTTCAGCTCGGGCACGGGAATCTGTGTTTTTCCCTGCAGCAGCTCGAGATGGCCGAGGCGTTCCTGGACGTCGCGGGTCTTGTTGTAGATCGTCGTGTCTGACTTGAGCGATCCGCTCACGACGCGGAACAGCGTGATACGGCCCGCAAACGGATCGGCGTTCGTCTTCCAGACGAAGACGGCGGCCGGATCCTGCTCGCTCGTAGCGCGTGTCGCCGCACCGGACGCGTCCGTGGTGCGGAACGGCCGGTCGGCGGGGGAGGGCGCGTAGGAAATGATCGCGTCCAGCAACGGCTGGATTCCGACGTTCAGCAGCGCCGACGCGCACACGAGCGGAAAGACCTTCGCCGACGCGACGGCGCTTCGCAGCCCGCTCACGAGCTCGTCGTCTGTCAGTGTGCCCGCTTCGAAGAAGCGCTCCATCAGCGCCTCGTCTGCTTCGGCAACCATCTCGATCAGCGCTTCGCGCGCCGTGTCCACGGCTGCGGTCATTCCAGCCGGAACGGCCTCTTCCTTGAAGGACCCCGACTCGTCGGTCTTGTAGACGTAGGCCTTCTTCGAGACCAGATCGACCACTCCGCGGAAGTCCTTCTCCTCGCCGATCGGCAGCTGCAAAGGCACGACCGCCCGGCTGCAGGCTTCGCGAAGCGATAGAAGCGAGCGCTCGAGGCTTGCGCGATCCCGATCCATCCGGTTGAGCACCACGATACGTGGCAGTTCGCGCTCCTCGGCTTCCGCCCAGACCTTCTCCGTCTGCACCATCACGCCGGCAACTGCGTCGACGACGACGAGCGCGACGTCGGTGACCTGGAGCGCCGCCCGCGCTTCGCTGAGGAAGTTGCCGATCCCCGGCGTGTCGATCAGGTTGATCTTGTGCTTGTTCCACTCGGCGCACGCCAGGCTGGCAGACAGCGTGTGCTTCCGGCTGATTTCCTCTTCGTCGAAGTCAGTGACAGTCGTCCCCTCGTCCACCTTCCCGAGGCGATTGATTGTGTTGGTGGAGAAGAGGATGGCCGAGGCGAGCTGTGTCTTTCCAGAACCGGTATGTCCGACGAGCGCGACGTTCCTGATGCTGGCGGCGTCGTAGACCTTCATACGCGGGGTCCCCCTCTGGTCGGCTTTTTAACCGTCGTTTAGGCGCATAATAGCCAGCGCAATATGTGGTCGAATGGTCAGCACACACGTGAGGGGGGGTGGGGCTGGTGGGGCGGGTGAGCCTGGCGGGACAGGCGAGTCAACGCGCCATTCTTGGGCCGACCAGCCTTACCAGGCCGACCCGCCTTACCCGCCCTATTCGTACCGGAGGGCTTCGATCGGGTCGAGCCTGGAGGCCTTGAACGCGGGGTACATCCCGAAAAAGATGCCCACGGCGGCCGAGAAGCCAAGGCCGATCGCGAACGACCACCAGGGGAGCGATATCGGAAATCCAGAGACGAGGTGGACGAGCCAGCCGACGCCGCTTCCGAGGACGATGCCAAGCACGCCGCCGAGCGAGGTCAGCACTGCGGCCTCGATCAGGAACTGGAACAGGATTTCCGCGCGGCGTGCACCGAGCGCCTTCCGCACGCCAATCTCCCGCGTGCGTTCCGTGACCGAGATCGACATGATGGCCATCACCCCGATGCCGCCCACCATCAGGGCAATCGACGAGATCACGATCAGTGCGAGAAACGTCGCCTGGCTGATCTGATCCCACAGCTGCAGGATGGCGTCCTGTGTCGCGACGTCGAAGTCGTCCGGCTCGTCGAGGCGAAGGCCGTGCCTGACGCGCATCACACGGCGGACCTCTTCGATGGCAACCTGAGTGTCGACCCCTTCGCGTGCCAGTGCAGCAATCTGGATGGGCACCACCGTCCCACTCGACGCGCCGCGCCCGATGTCGATGCCTCGCAGGCCGAACTGCCGCTGATAAGCGGTGTAAGGAATCACCACGAAGTCGTCCTGTCCCGCGTTGAACCCTCCGACCGCTGGCCGGTTGTCGAAAACCCCGACGACCGTGTATCGCTCGGCGCCCACGCGGACCATCTTGCCGATCGGATCGAGGCCGGCCTGACCGAAGAGCGCTTGATAGGGAGTCTGTCCGAGGACGACGACGTTCTTGCGGTACTGGACCTCTGTGCCGTTGAAGAAACGCCCCGCTGTCACGCCGAGTCTCGTGCCTGTCGCAAAGTTCTCGCTCGTGCCGAGGACGAGGATGGGACGGGAGCGGCTATCCCGGTAGAACACGCGCTCCTGCGTCGGCGGCGCCATGCCAGGCGCGCCGAGCTGAATGTCCACGAGCTGAATCGACGGCGCCTGTTCTTCGATGGCGCGGGCGTCCGAGACCGTCAGGTTCGGCCGCCGCATGATCTCGGCAAACTCGACGCCGTTGGCGAAGCTGAGTGGGCCTGCCCGCTGGATCGTGATGATGTTCGGGCCGATCGTCCTGATCGCGTCGCGCAACGATTCGTCGAACCCGCGGATCATCGCGGTCATGCCGACGATGGATGTGATTCCGATGACGACACCCAGGACGGTCAGCCCGGAGCGCATCTTGTTGGTGCGCACCGTGTCGATCGCCATCGCGACGACCTCCGTCAGGAGTCCAGCGCGGATCGCCATCACTCGCGCCTCAACGCTTCAATCGGATCGAGACGGGCCGCCCGCATCGCGGGGTAGAGCCCGAAGAACAATCCGACGACTGCGGTGATGCCGATGCCGAGCGCGACCGACCAGGCCTGAATCGCCGCAGGCACCGGCGTGAGCGACGAGATGATCGTGGCGATCCCGGCGCCGAAGATGGTGCCGACCACTCCGCCGAAGACCGACAGGACGACCGACTCGGTGAGCATCTGCGCCATGATGTCGGTCCGCCGCGCCCCAAGCGCCTTGCGCAGGCCGATCTCCCGCGTGCGCTCCGTCACCACCATCAGCATGATGTTCATGATGACGATGCCGCCGACGACGAGCGAGAGCGCGACGACCCCGACGAGTACCGCGAAGATGCCGCTCGTCGCCTGTCGATAGAGACCCAGGAACGTGTCCGACGTGAAGAGCCCGAAGTTGT
>JBFWPD010000481.1:0-3503 GCA_050250175.1 Vicinamibacterales bacterium | reverse complement strand
CCATGAATCGCGTGAGGCCGCCACGCAGCCCGATCCGAGGTCGATGATGGTACGCGCGACACGACTTGCAGCAATTCAGCGAGCCGCCCATGCCGTTATCGGCGTCGTCAACGGCTTTCAGGTTCAAGAGTTCGCGATCGACACCGAGCCCGCGGACCGGATGTTGAAGGGCGTCGAGAATATGCTCGAATACGACGCCGGTGAACCGACCGAAACACAGCGGAACCGGGCGCTCAAATACATCGAAGCGATCGCCGCCGGAATACATTCGGTTGAAACCATCCTCTTCTATCCCAAGGGTACAAGCGGCGTTGATTATTCAACGATACAATCGATTAGTGCGATCGAGAATATCTTCTTCGGTCGAGACGTGATGGATCAAGTCTTCGAGACTACGAAAGCGCTTTTGGACGCGAACTGGCACGCGATCGAGAGCGTTTCTGAATTGCTTGAAGATGGGCAAACGCTCAATGGGGAACGGGTCGCTCAAATCGTAAAACGCCCGAGGCTCCGCATCCTTGCTGAGAATCCCGTGCTTGCGCGGCAGATACAACGGGTGATCGAGGAACTTCCGGCAGAAGTCGTCGAATGGGTTGCGGTGAATTGCTACCTCTACGGATTTGATGAGCCCGAGAACACGGCGGGCGAGGACGGCATGCTCCGTGGTCATTACGAGATCACGGATATCGAGCCGGAGAGCCCACGGCGCGGGTGTTACGGCATCTCCTACAGTGGCGGAGTGGGGGCATTCTATGGGCACTGGTTCATTGAGAAACTTGCTCTTGGCTATAACGGTTGGCGGCCACGCGACGGCTGCCTTGTGAGCGATGAAGACGCGCGACTCGCGCACGAGTGCGCCGCCGCGTGGTCGCTTTATGAGCGCTCCCCCGAGCGGAGGGCTGCCGAATGAACGTCGCCGCCGCACTGGCCCACGATCGCGCGAATGGAGCAGAGGTAATGACACCATTACCAATTCGAGCCGCGGCGCATGCCCTGATAGACGCGCTCGCAGACTGGCTGGAGACTCGCCCGGCGTTGCCGGCCGCGGTCCCCGTCGTCGCCGTCAGACCAGAAGACGACGGTGCTGCCCCTGTCGTCGACGATCCGAGCGTCGCTGAGCGGATCGACATCCTCTTCAAGAATGGGAAGCTCGTCAACGTGAAGCGGCTACGGGCCTGCTTCCGGACGAAGGCCGAAATGGAGGCGTGGCTCAGCGATCTGCCCGAAGCGCTGCGGTACCGACTGGGTGACCTGGTCCTCGTGCATCGCCTCGCACGGCTGCCCGCCGGTGCAACCGTTGCAACGGCCGTATCGAATGCGAAGGGCCGGCCGGGTGGGCTGTGGCCTAGCGCGGACTTCAATAAATTTGTGTACGACATTCTCTCGGGCGTGAGTCCGCGCGTCGCTGTCACGGCCGCGAGGTCGCCGTTCGGCGGACGGTACGCGGCGAAGAAATTCGCGCGCGAGATTCAGGAAGATGTGGCCTTCGCGCGGCTGGCCCTGAATAGCGAAACCACTAACGAAACAGCGAATACACACGTTTCGACAATATCACAATGAGCGTGTCACCTAATATCCTGCTCTCAGAAACATACGAGTTATTCCGAAACTCGTCTGACTGCGATGTGACTATCGCTACGCTTACAAAGCGTGCACAGCGATGGTATGACGACCTTCCGACGGAATTCAAGCCTGAGGACAAAGGCGACCGGCGGCGGCGCGTGCTGCCCTCCGCCCCCTTGCACGGCGAGACGGTCGGCGCTGTGCTCGCCAGGCTGCGCGAGACGATTGGCTCCCGGACCCCGATCGGCTGGGATCGGCTCAGCAACCTTGAGCGGAAGAAGCACGTCGGGGCGGTGGCGATCCATCGCGAGCTGGAGCGCGTCTGGGCATCACAGCCCACGCTCGGCAAGTCGATTTTCGCGCCGCGCATCATTGCCGAGGTCAAGCGGCTGAAGTGCGAGACGATCGCCGAGTGCGGCCTTGGAATGAGCGTCAGTGAGCTGAAGCGCCGCAAGCTGTGCATTGACGCGGACCGGCCATGCTTCGCGAAGACAGGCCGGGTGGGTGCCAAGCAAAAACCGCTGATCGTCGAGGAGCTTCGGGCGATCGTCGACGAGTGCTACTTGTCCCAGGGCCAGGGCGTCCCGGCGACGTTCTCTTATACCAAGGCACACGCGGATCAACTGGGCATTTGCCCGGGTCTGACCGAGCACGACGTCAAGAAGTACATCGGGACGATTCCGCCGGCCGTGGTCTGTGAGGCGCGGGAGGGGTTCAAGCAATTCGAACAGGAATACGTGCCGTGGATCAACCGGGACAAAGAGCTCGCGCCGTGGGAAGTCCTCGTCATGGACGGACGCACGGCAAACTTCGCGGCCCAGGTGACGCGCCCGGACGGCGAGATCGTCGCGGTCCGGCTTGAGCATTTGAACCTCATGGACATGTTTGATCGTCGGGTCTGGTCGTATTGGGCGGACGGCGTCACGGTCGAGAACACGCTCATCGGTGTGAAGCGAATCCTGCGGGTTGGGACCCCCGGTCGAATCTACTGCGACAACGCATCCGTGTACTACCGCTCGCTCGGAAACGCCTGGACGGAACAAATTGCGCCGGGGGCGCGGATGCTCGGCATTAAACCGCAGAACTCGATTCCGGGTAACAAGCGCTCGCGCGGCGTACTTGAGCGATTCCACGCGGACTGCGACGGGTTCGACCGGACGTTCGCTGACGCCTACGTCGGCTCCAGCATCGACAAGCGCCCCGAGGACGCATGGGATTGGATCAAGCGAAACGTCTGCCTGCTCCCAACGATCGCGCAGGTCAATGAGCGATGGGAAATGTGGCTCGCCGCGCGGCACGACCGGCGGCATCGCGGGCGCGGGATGGACGGCCTATCGCCCGATGCCAAGCTGGCCCGCTGGCGTGAGGCACACCCGGACTTCAACGTCCCGAAGCACGATCCGGCGATGGTCGATTTTGCGATGGCGAAATTCGTCGGACCGAAGAAGGTGTTTCGGGATGGGCTGCATCACGACGGCGAGACCTACGCCGACCTGGAGCTGTTCAAGCTCAAGCGCGGGCGCGAAGTGTGGATGCGCATTGACCCGGAATTCCCCGCGATGGTCTGGGTGTGCGAGGAAGACGGTCGGCCCATTCTCGGCACGAACGGCGACCCGATCCTGGTCATGCCGGCGCGGTTCACTGACCGCACCTCCGAAGAGCTGGCTCACGCCAGGCGGCAGATTGCACAGCTCAAGAAACAGCCAGCCGAGTGGCGGCGCGCGACACGTCGTCGGCGTGGTGCTGCCGTGGTCAATCAAATCGAACAGAACCGCTTCGCGAAGCTCGAAGCGGAGAGCACACCCGTAGCTCTGCCGGTACGGCTCGTCGCCACTCCCGTGACGGCGGCGGCGCGTGTAATCGCGGAAGTGAAGGAGGACGCCCAGGCGCGGCGCGCCAACGCGCCGCGGAAACAGCGAACTGAATACGTCGAATTGGAT
>JBFWPD010000480.1:0-3505 GCA_050250175.1 Vicinamibacterales bacterium | reverse complement strand
CCCCGACGCTGCAGCCCGCGGGTACTACAGAGAAGTGAAAACGGCTAGCTTTACCTGAGTTTCTTCGGTCCTTGCGCTCTCTTGGTGATGCCAGGCTCCGGCGCTCCTCCCATCCGCTTGTCTGAGAGACTCTGAAGAAGACGCAACGTCGCGCCGCGGCATCGCTTTGACAGCGCGAATGCTTCTGCACAGTCCTCCGAGCGGAAGTGACCGCGCTGCACGCCATCCTGCAGCCAGAGTGTTGCCTCGCCGAGGGATCCGAGAGCAATCGAAAGGAAGCGGACGAACTCTCGTCGTCCGAATCGGTAGAACCCTTCGCCGACATTCATCCCGACGCTTGCAGCAGATTGACGCAGCTGATCGCGATACGCGAAATCGCCGGCTGCAGATGGACTCGCACGAACCAGACGATAAACTTCGTTCTTGAAGGAATCGGCCAGCTGCCACGCGACGAGATCCTCCAGCCGACGGACTCCCACGCCTAACGCACCGAGCAATAGCGATGCCCGTGCAGTAGCCCGAAGTCTTCGCGAATAGGCTCGGAAAGAATCGAACTTCTGCACCGGATCCCGGACCACGACGGCAGAAAGTGCCAGGGAAACTCTGAGGCGAGGACGCAGAAATCGCGCCCCACCGTCCCACCACCTTAAGCACCTGGAGGACCCAGCACCTGGAGGACGTAAAGGACCCAAAGGACCTGAAGGACCCAGGACCCGGAGGACCCAGGACCGGAGGTCCTGACCTCCTATCCCCCCTTGCGCTTGTCGGCCCACGCGAGCAGCCGTTCCGTGGTCCAGCAGTTCACGATCCGCGCGACCGGAATGCCGGCAAGCGCCGCGTGTGCCATCGCGGTGTCTGCGTACGCGAGCTCGCGTACGCTGTGCGCGTCGCTGTCGAGTGCGAAGTCGCAGCCGGCGTCGAGCGCCTGCCGTGCGAGCTCGAAGTCCACGTCCTGGCGGGATGGGTCGCCGTCGATCTCGATCGCAACTCCGCTCTTCGCCGCCGCATCGAACACACGACGCCAGTCCGCTGTCACGCCGGGCCGTGCGCCGTACTTGCGGCCGCGTGGATGCCCGAGGATGTGGACGCCTGGAGTGGTCGCGACTCTCACCATCCGGTCGGTCTGTGACTCGGACGACCGCAGGCCGGAATGCGGCGCGGCGACCACGATGTCGAGGCGCTCGCGATCCGATGCGTCGACGTCAACCTCGCCGCCGCTGCCGATGTTGGCCTCCACTCCGTGAAGGAGGCGGAACCGACCTGCATGCTCGACGTTCAGCCGCGCGATCTCCGCCGCCTGTTCGTTGAGCCGCGTGCTGCTGAGTCCGCGCGCGATGGGAAGACCTGCGGAGTGGTCGGTGACCGCGGCATGAGAGTACCCGCGAGCGAGGCAGCCGGCTACGATGTCCTCCAAGGACTGGCGGCCGTCGCTCCAGGTGGAATGCATCTGGAAATCGCCGCGATACCGGGAGACGAGCCGTTTGCCCTGACCGCTCAGCACAGCATGAACAGTCGCGCGCGTCAGGAAGTTCGTGCGCCAGCCGCGTTGCCGTTCGACTTCCGCGCGGCGCCCGCTCTGATCGATCGCGCGCTCGACGGTCTCCGAGTGTCCAGTGCTCAAGACCTCCACGATGACCCGGGTCGAGGAAGGACCGATGTGGGGGATCCGTTCGAGCGTGCCGTCGGGACGGACCATCTCGTGGATTGAGACGTCGAGCCCGCGGATCGCCTGAGCCGCCTGTCTGTAAGCCAGCTGCCGCGGCCGCGCCGTCTGAATGGCGGCCATGTCCTGAAGCAGCGCCGCAATGGTCCCGTTCACGTCGGGGCGAGGATCAGGCACGAGTGTCGCTCCTGTCTCAATCATCCGCGTGATGTAAAGAAGCTGCAACTTTGTCGTACGTGTCGAATGCGATGGACGCCCTGCCTGCGCGTGGTGTGGTCGTGATCGTTCACGGCTTCAACTCGCATAGCGGTCACTACCTCTGGGTGGGGCAGCAGCTCGTCGCCCGAGGGCTGGCGGTGTACGCGCTCGATCTCCATGGCCGCGGGCAGTCTGATGGCGAGCGCTACTATCTCGAGAAGTTCTCCGACTACCTGGCCGACGTGGACGCCGTGATGAGGCTCGCGCGTTCGCGCGAGCCGGGTCTTCCCCGTCTTCATCCTGGGTCACAGTGCCGGGGGAGTGATCTCGTCGGTCTACACCCTCGAACATCAGGCCGAGCTGGCGGGACTGATCTGCGAGAGCTTCGCCTTCCAGGTGTATGCGCCTGACTTCGCGCTTGCCGTTCTGAAGGGGTTGAGCCACATCGCTCCGCATGCGCACGTGCTCAAGCTGCCGAATCAGGAGTTTTCACGCGATCCGAAGATCGTCGAAGCCCTGAACAACGATCCTCTGATCGCTCACGAGGTGCAACCGACGCTGACGGTCGCGGAGATGGTGCGGGCCGACGAGCGGCTCAAGAAGGAGTGTCCTCTGTTGACAGCGCCGGTGTTCATTCTGCATGGCGGCGCCCACAAGGTGACCAGGCCGGGAGGCAGCCAGTTCTTCTATGACACCGTCGGAACGAAGGACAAGACGCTCAAGATCTACGAGGGCTACGCGCACGACCTCTTGAACGACGTCGGCAAGGAAGCGGTGATGGCGGACATCACCGGCTGGATCGACAAGCACCTCAGGCCCTGATCGGCGCTGTTCTATCCTGGCTTCTTGGTGACGAGCGCCGGCTCTGCATCGCTCGCCCGGGTTGGGCGTTGCGGAGCCGACGCATGAAGATCCCACCACGCTCTGGCCTGCCCGGGCGTCCAGGGATTCGATGAGGCAATCTGCTGAAGCCGCGCCGCCACCGCATCGGCGCTCGCCGGACGTCGTGCCGGATCCTTCTCCAGGCACTCGAGGATCAATTCGTCGAATGCCGGCGTGATGGCCAGCTCGGAGCGCCGCGAAGGCGGGTCGGGCTGCGTGCCGGCATGGTGCATCATGGTCTCCATGGGCGTGCGGCCCGAGAACACGAGCTGCCCGGTGACCAGCCAGTAACCGACGCAGCCGAGCGCATAGAGATCGGTTGTCGAATCCACGGGACGATTCTCGAGGACCTGTTCCGGCGACATGAAGGCGGGTGTGCCTCGTGCGACGTGCGCCGCCGTCACGTCTGGTGAGCGCTCGATCGGCTCCGTGTTCTTCACCAGTCCAAAGTCCAGCACCTTGATGAAGTCCACGTCCCGGCCATACCGGCACACGTAGATGTTCGCTGGCTTGACGTCTCGATGGATCAGCCCGACCGAGTGCGCTTCGGACAGCGAATGACAGACCTGCTGCATCAGATGAGCGGCTCTCTCGACTGGCACAGGGCCGAAGCGTTGGATCAGCACCTGCAGATCGAAGCCGTCCAGCAGTTCCATCACGTAGTAGTACGTCCCTTCGTCGGCCATCCCGAAGTCGTAGAGCGCGATCGGATGGGGTGAACGATGCCGCGATGTGGCCTGCGCTGCGCGCTCGAAGCGCGCG
>JBFWPD010000479.1:0-3516 GCA_050250175.1 Vicinamibacterales bacterium | reverse complement strand
GACGCGGATCGACCTGCCCGGACACGAGCTGTCCACCTATCTGTACAATGCGAGCGCGCACGTGCTCGTCGCTTTTGGCGGGTACTTTCTGTTCGGCGGGTTGAAGCTCTTTGCACGCGCGGACGGCCAGACGTTCGCGCTCGAAACGCCGCAAGCGCACGCGCATCGCTTCGAGACCAAGCACTGGGTCACGCTCGGCACGATCGCCGTGCTGCTCTTGAGTGTGATTCTGGTCAGAGATCTCCGCTCCACGGGGAGCATCGGCATGGCCGCGTTCGTCGCGTCGGTGTTCCTCGTGCTGACCGGCTGCGCCGATGATACCGAGGCGATCAAGAGGATGCCGTGGCGCGTGATCCTGATGGTGTGTGGCGTGACGGTCCTGATCGCGATTCTGGAGAAGGCGCAAGGCATCGACCTGCTGGTGTCGCTGGTCGCCAGACTGTCGACCAGAGGCACGGTCACGGCCGTCGTCTCGTTTCTGACCGGCATCGTGTCGGTCTACAGCAGTACCTCGGGCGTGGTCCTGCCGGCATTCCTGCCAATGGTTCCCGGACTCGCCGTCGAGCTCGGCGGCGCCAATCCGCTGGCGATCGCCGCCGCCATGAACGTGGGCGGTCATCTGGTCGACGTGTCACCGCTCTCGACGATCGGGGCACTCTGTATCGCCGGGGCCTCTGCTGAGGAGAGCCGGCCGCTCTTCAACAAGCTGCTCGCCTGGGGATTGTCGATGTGCGGCGTCGGCGCGATCCTCTGCTATCTCCTGTTCCAATGACGTCGCGGTCCCGCCGCACGATCCTGCAGTGGGGGGCGGTCCTCGTCGGCCTCTTCGCCTTCAGGCTGGCATACGGCCTCACGCGGGAGCTGTTCTTCGAAGACCACACGCAGATTTACTTGATGGGTCTGCGCTACTACGCCACCGGCGTCTGGCCGTACTTCGGCGCCGACGTCGTCTGGACGCAGAGCGAAATCCCCGGCGCCCTGCAGGCGTTGCTCGTGGGTCTCCCGCTGCGACTGTTGCCCGTCCCCGAGGCGCCGTACGTTGCGCTGAACCTGATCTCCATGGCGACACTGTCGGTGTTCGCGTGGTACATCACCAAACGACTGCCGGTGCCGAAGTGGTTGGCCTGGGGCTGGCTGATGACAGTGCCCTGGACCCTCGAGTTCTCGACACACATCATCAACCCATCGTATCTGCTGCCCTCCGCGCTGGTGTTCTTCATCGGATTCTTCGAGGCGCTGCCAGTCTTTCGCCTGGGCACGTTGCCACGGCCGGTCGCGTTCGCGTGCATGGGGGCGGCGCTCGCGTGGACGATTCAGATCCACATGTCGTGGCCCCTGCTGCTGCCGTATGCCGGGCTCGCCTGGCTGTCGGGTTGGCGCTCCGGTGCACGGTCGATGCTGGGGGATACGGCCGGAATGCTCGGTGGACTGCTGCTGACGGGGTCGCTGCTCATTCCGACGTTCGTCACCTATGGATTCGGCGGCGGTACCGGCGGAACGCTTCGAAACATCCTCATCCGGCCGGTCGAGCCGTGGGTGGCCTTCGAAACCCTGGCGCGACTCTTCTCATTTGCCAGCCTCGAAGTCTGGCGCTTCATCGCGGTGGACGATGGGAAGCGGCAGATGCTGCTGCTGCGTCACCTCTGGCTGGCGCCGCTCGCTCTGGCGACCTGGATGGCCGGCATCTGGCAGCCGATCTGGATGCTGCGGGAATGGTTCCGGTCGCAATCCGCCGTCCCGGGGTGGACCGGGATGCGCTGGCTGCTGGCCGGGACGGTTCTGGTCGTGTACGCCAGCTATTGGTTCGTCCTCGAGCCCCCTCAGGCTCACGCCTTTTACGTGCTGGCGCCGATCGCGTTCATGTATGCGGCGTACTGCTGGACGTTCATCGACTCGCCCCGCTGGCGGCGGGTAGCGGCAGGATTACTCGTGATCAATGTCGCGTTCCATGTCGGCCAGGCCTGGATCCAAGCGCCCGTGCGCTCCCTCTACCAGCACCGCGAGGTCGTGGCGGCGGCCATCCGGCTCAAGGAACCGGAGATCTTCGCCCATCGCCGCCCTTTCGCGATCGATCCGGGGCCGCTGGTGCTGGCCGATCCGTCCCGACCCTACAACGCCGTGCAAGACGTGCGATTTGCGGACGCGACCCTGACGCTGGGTCCACGGCGTGTCGCGCTCTGGCAACTGACACTCCACAACACGAACCCGCGCGTGGCGTACCGCGACATTCTCTATCGCACGCGTTACCTGGACGCTCGGGGCACCGTCTTGCTCGAGCGCTCCGACTACATCAAGGCGGTCTTTCAGCCTTCGACCGTGCAGCCGCTCGAGGTCAACGATCAATTCGTGAACGTGCCGTACGTCGGGGCGACGATCGAGATGCTGGGGGCGGAAGCGCTCCTGCCGGTGCCCCGATAACGACAACGGCCGGCGCCGCGGCCGTCCGAGAGGACTGCTGCGGCCACCGGCCGTCATCAACGGGGCGACAGGTCGCGCCCTCGCGCGACGCGCGGGCGGACTATCGCTTCGGCCAGACGACGCCCTGGTTCGCGGAGGTGACCGGCGCCAGACCCTTGTAGACGAACTTCTGCACGCGCTTCCCCTCGTATGTCTCGGTGACATAGAGGTTTCCCTGTGAGTCGGTCGCCACGCTGTGGGCCCCGAAGAACTGCCCCGGCTGATGTCCGCCGTCGCCGAACTGCGTCAGCACCTGGAGTGACTGCCGATCGACCACATACACACGCTGGTTCTGTCCGTCAGCGACGTAGAGGTAGCGCTGCTGAGGGTCCTTCGAAAACGCGATGTCCCACACCGATCCCGAGGCCAGTGTGTTCTTCGCGATGAACCCTTCCTTGACGAACTTGCCCTCAGGCGTGAACACCTGGATCCGGTCGTTCACGCGATCGCAGACGTACACGAGATTGTCGTTGGACAGGTCGGCACAATGGACCGGATTCCGGAACTGCTGGGCGGGTGGAGCATCCGGTTTGTAGGGACCGAGGTCTTTGTCATCCGGCTTGTTTCCGTAGGCGCCCCAGTAGCGCTTCATCTTGCCGGTCTCGGCGTCGAGCACCGCGACGCGCGTGTTGAAGTAACCGTCCGCGAGATACGCCTCGTTGGCGCGCGGGTCGACGAAGATCTTCGCCACTCGGCCGAAGCTGTTCGGGTCGTTGCTGCCGCGCTCGTACCGCGGCTTCTCATTGCCCGTGGAGACGCGCCGAGCGTTTTGTTTGCCGTATTGGGCGACGAACTTGCCTTCCTGGGTGAACTTCAGCCCATGCGAATCGCCGCCGCCATTCCCGCCGATCCAGACAAGCCCCTTGTGATCGACGAAGATCCCGTGGTTGGATTCGGGCCACTCGTAGCCCTGGCCAGGCCCCCCCCAACTCTTCAGCAGATTCCCTTCTTTGTCGAACTGGAGGACGGGCGGTGCACCGGTGCAGCACTCGGCGATCTTCAGCTCCGCGCCCCGCTCCGTTTGATTCAGCGTTGATGAGCTCCGGTGGATGATCCACA
>JBFWPD010000478.1:0-3531 GCA_050250175.1 Vicinamibacterales bacterium | reverse complement strand
GACGTCGTGCTCGGAAAGTACGAGCGTCTCTTCGCGAGAGTCAGAAACGCCCGTACCTGATCCAATCAGCCAGACGTTTCGGTCGGCGAGACGTCCGACGGCTCTTCGGTCGCGCCCTGACGCCGGCGCCTGGGCCGGATGTCATAGCGCTTGATCATCTCGTTGAGCGTCGTCGGTTTGATCCGCAACAGCTCGGCGGCGCGCTTCTGGACGCCGCCCGCGGCATCCAGTGTCGATTCGATCAGCCGCTTCTCGAAGTCGGTGATCACGTCGCGGAACGAAATTCCCTCCGGCGGCACGACAAACGGCGGCGAATCCTGCGCCGGCGTCTTGCGGATCGCGTCCGGCAGCCACTCTGCCCCGATTCTCGGGCCGGTCGCGAGAACGACCGCGCGCTCGATCACATTCTCGAGCTCACGGACGTTGCCCGGCCAGTCGTACGCGGTCATCAGGTCCAGCGCCTCCGGCGTCAGCTCGAGTGCCGACTTCCGGTTCTCGTTGCCGTACTTCGCAAGGAAGTGCTGGGCAAGGAGCGGGATGTCGTCCTTGCGCTCGCGAAGCGGCGGCAGGTCGATCGTGATCACGTTCAACCGGTAGTACAGGTCCTCGCGAAAGCGGCCTTCGTCGGTCATCTGGCGGAGGTTCGCATTCGTTGCAGCGATGATGCGGACGTCCACGCCGATCGCGTCCATTCCTCCGAGTCGCTTGAAGTCGCGCTCCTCCATCACCTTCAGGAGCTTGGCCTGCGTTTCGAGAGGGACGTTCGCGACCTCGTCGAAGAAGACGGTCCCCTTGTCCGCGAGGTCCAGATACCCCTTCTTCGCCGTGAGCGCCCCTGTGAACGCGCCCTTCACGTGACCGAAGAGCTCCGACTCCAGCGCCTCCGCCGTCAGATTGGCGGTCTGCATCGCCACGAAGGGACGCTCCGCCCGCGACGAGTTCGCGTGAATCGCCCTGGCAACGAGCTCTCGCCCGGTTCCCGGCTCTCCCTGCAGGAGAATCGTCGAGCGGCTCGGCGCCGCCTGGATGATCAGATCGAAGACCCGCCGCATGGGGGGGCTCTTGCCGATGATGCTGCCGAACTTGTGATACCGCTCCTGAATGCTCTGCCGCAGGTTCCGGTTCTCGTTGACCAGTCGCCGCCGCTCCATGGCGTTGCTGATGACATGGAGCACTTCGTCGTTCTTGAACGGCTTGGTGACGTAGTCGAACGCGCCGCCCTTCATCGCCGAGATGGCGCTCTCAATTGAGCCGTACGCCGTGATGATGATTACGGCCAGGTCTTCGTCGATGCGCTTCAACTCCTCGAGCGTCGCGAACCCGTCGATCCCGGGCATCATGATGTCCACGAGCGCGACGTCGATAGGACGCGACCGTGCCACCTCAATCCCTTCAGTGCCGGAGGACGCCAGCCGGACTTCGTAGCCTGCGTTGGTGAGGAGGGTCTCGAGAATCTCCCGCATGATTTCCTCGTCGTCGACGACGAGGATAGTGCCCTGACGTGTCGCCATCTATCTCCTTGGGGTTGGTTCCGGCCTCAGGCTGGCTCCGACTCGAGCTGTCAGTGCGCAGCGGATCGCGCAGCGGCCGCCGCAGCCGGTGGAAACACCAGGGTGAAGCGTGTGCCCTGGCCCACCATGCTGTCGCACCGGATGGATCCCTCGTGCTCGTGCACGATGCCGTAGGTGATGGAAAGACCGAGCCCGGTGCCTCGACCGATGGCCTTCGTGGTGAAGAAGGGATCGTAGATGCGTGCCAGTTGCTCGGGCGGGATGCCCGACCCCGTGTCGGCGATCTCGGCCACGATGCCTTCAGCGTCCACCCGGGTGGTGACGCTGAGCCAGCCGCCGCTCGGCATGGCGTCTCGCGCATTGAGGAAGAGGTTGAGGAACACCTGCTGCAGCTGATGCTCGATGCCGGACACCACTGCCGGCGAAGGCAGCAGCTCGCGACGGACCTTGATGCGTCCGGATGCGAACTGATGGTCGAGCAGTGAGCAGACGTCGTTGATGACGACGTTGAGATCGACCGCGATTCGTTCGCCGCCCGGAGTTCCCGGGCGCGAAAGCGTGAGCAGGCCGTTGACGATCTTGGCGGCGCGGAACGTCTGGCGCTCGATCTTCTCGAGGAGCACGGTCTTCGGATCGGCCGGGTCGGCGCCCTCGAGGAGCATCTGCGTAAAGCTGGAGATGCCGGTGAGCGGCGTGTTGACCTCGTGGGCCACGCCGGCCGCAAGGACGCCGATGGACGCCATCTTCTCCGAGATCTGCAGTTGTTCCTCGAGCCTGATGCGCTCCGTGATGTCCTCGAAGAGCACGATCGTTCCGTCGACGGCAGCGCCGGAATCGCTGGTGTTCTGAAGCGGGACGGCCGTGACGTTGACGAGGAGCCGGTTCGAGTCGTGAGCGCCCTCGGAGAAAGCAGCCTTGCGCGCGGTCAGCGGGACGCGAAACAGCATCGTGCCCATCGGATTCTCGAGGCAGGCAGCCCTGAGCGCCTCGACGAACGGGGCATCGAAGACATCCGCCAGAGTCCGCCCCACCGCAGTCGAGCGCGCGACGCCGTAGCAACGCTCCAGCGCGCTGTTCCACCGGACAATCCGCTCGTCCTCGTCGAACACGGCGAGACCATCGTCGAGCGACTCGAGGATGTTCTCGTTGAACTCGCGCATGCGGCCCAGCTCTTCGGCCTTGAGATGAAGCTGGCGGTACAGGCGGCCGTTCTCAATCGCCGTCGCGACCTGTCCGGCAACCGCTGTCAGCAGCGCGAGGTCTTCGCTGTTGAACGGCTCGTCGCTGTCCTTGCGACCGAGCGCGAGGACGGCAATCGCCGAGCCCTCGAACAGGCAGGGCACGAAGTAGTAGATCCCCTGGTCGCGCCAGAACTCGACCTCCTCGGCGGCGAACCAGGCGGCGGCCATCGGGTCGTCGAGCGCGACGGTCTTTCCCGTGTCGAGACGGTCCAGGAACGACGAGCCTCGCGGCAACCCGGGAACGGCGTCCTGGAAGCCGAAGTCGCTGATCGCCTGAAAGTTGCCATGACGCTCGTCGGCCATCATGAGCGCCATGCGATCCACGACAAGGGTCTCGACGACGCGAGTGACGAGCCGCTGACCCAGGCGCACCACGTCGAGGTCCGAGTTCAGATCGCGCGCGAAGCCGACGAGCGCGCGGCGATAGTCGTACCGATCGCGATAGAAGAAGATGCGATCGAGCGTGTCCTGCATCGCCTCGCGCACGGGTTGCGCCAGCAGCACGATGATGATCGTCGCCAGCAGCGCGACCACCCAGTTGCGAGGGTTCGTGTCGTCCGCAAACGCGAAGCCGGCGAGCCTGAGCATCGCGACGTAGAGGATGCCGCTTGCGCAGAGAAACGCCGCATACGCGAGCCCGCGCTTGACGATCACTTCGACGTCGCGCAGCCGGTAGCGGACGATGGCCGACCCGAACGTCAGAGGAATCAGCCCGAGAGGGACAGCCGTGAGCTGAAGGGCGAGCGGTGGATCGACGCCGAGCGACCAGGGCAGCGCGT
>JBFWPD010000477.1:0-3550 GCA_050250175.1 Vicinamibacterales bacterium | reverse complement strand
TGAGCTTGCCCATATCCATCGAGTCCAGCAGCGCGAGCTCATCCGCATTCTCCATGATGAGTTCGCTGAGCCGGAGCAGGCAGCGTTTACGCTCCGTCGGCGCCGCCATCGACCACGAGCCATTGTCGAAGGCGGTTCGTGCAGCCTTGACGGCACGATCCACATCCTCGGCCCCACCGCTGGCGACCTCGGTGATGACTTCTCCAGTCGCCGGATTCACCGACGAGAAGGTCTCACCACTCGCGGCATCGACATAGCGCCCGTCTATGTACATCGAGCCACGAGGGCGCAGTTCGGCCGCGGCCGCCTTCCATGCCTCATGAGAATGAGTCGTCATCGACAGTCCTGCCCTTCAGGCTCGAGCCAGTCTGCTTGTGTCCTGTGTCCGATAACCGGTGTTCGAGTTGGTGGTCTCATCAGGCCTCCGTCGTCTCCATTGCGGTGAGGAACTCATAGTCCTCGGGGCGAACGTGCCTGGTGAGATTCCAGTACGTGAGCAGGCTGTGAGGCCACACCTGTGTCACTCGACCCGTCCGCCCCTTGTACCAGTTATCAACTCCGTCGATTCCCCAGGCCATCTGGCGGTTGGCAGCATCAATCTCTTCGTTGTACTTCAGGAAGGGATCCTCACGAACGTCCATCGCGGCGTGGTTGTTCTCGAGAAGCAGTCGCAATCCATCGAGGATGTAGTTGACCGCTGCCTCCGCGAAGAAGAAGGCGCTGCCGTTGACCACGAGGGCTGTGTTAGGCCCATAGAGGCAGAAGAGATTGGGGAAGTTCGGCACCGTGATACCAAGATAGGCTCGTGGATCCTGATTCCACTGCTCATGGAGAACTGATCCGTTCCGGCCCCTGATCGTCATCGGTGACAGAAAGTCGGAGGCGTTGAAGCCCGTGGCGTAGATGATGATGTCGACCTCGTGAACCGAGCCATCGTCGGTGACCACGCCATTGGGGACTATTTCCCGGATACCGTTGGTGACGAGCTGCACGTTGTCACGCTTGAGCGCAGCGGCCCAAACGCCGTTGTCTCGGAGCATGCGCTTGGCGCCCGGCGGGTAGTGAGGGGTCATCTTGGGGAGGAGGTCCGGGCGATCCTGGAGTTGTTCGGCCAGGTGGTCGACGAGCGCCTGTCGCATCTCAGCGTTGGCCTGCGACACGGTTTCCGGGTCATCCCAATCCGGGTTGACCTCGACAAATCTGCGGCGGCCTTCGACCGAGACCCAGAACTGGTAAAACCTTAGCCAGCGGTCGTAAAAGGGCATCTCGCGAAGTAGCCACCGCATTCCCTCGGGAATGCTCTCGTGGTAGCGGGGCGTGGGCAGCATCCAGGGGGGCGTTCTCTGGAAGACCATGAGGGAGGCCACTTGATCGGCGATTGCTGGCACAATCTGGTAGGCGCTGGCTCCTGTGCCAACCACCGCTACGCGCTTACCCGCCAACGGTGTTGTGTGATCCCAGTGCGCGCTGTGCCACGTTGGTCCAGCAAATGTGTCCAGCCCAGTGATCTCAGGGATCTTGGGGCGGTTGAGCTGCCCGACGGCTGAGATGATCGCGTGGACGCGAACAGAGTCTCGGACCCCTGAGCGCGACACGGTATGGACCGTCCACTCACAGGTTTTCGAGTCGAAGGCCGCCTCCACGACTTCGGTGCAGAACCGTATGCGCGGGGAGATGTCGGCCGCTGACGCCAGCGAGCTGAAGTACTTGTGAATTGGGTCTCGCAGGGTGAAGTACTGATCCCAGTTGGCAGATGGGGCGAAGGAGTACGTGTAGGCGAAGTTGCTGGTGTCGAGGCGGCAGCCTGGATACGTGTTCTCTAGCCACGTGCCGCCGACGTCGTCGTTCTTCTCGAAGATGACGAATGGAATCTCGGCTTGGCGTAGGCGGTATGCGGCGGCAATTCCAGACATGCCCGCGCCGATGATGGCAACGGTAAACGGCCGGTCCGGAGCCAGTTGTGGCTTGCTCCACGAGGGTGCTCCCGGATCGGTCGAGTCGCCCACCCCGAGTTCATCGGACAAGAGCTGAAGGTACTCATCTGCACCGGCGCCCGTGATGAACGTCATCAGTTCGCGCAGTCGCTCCGGACTGGTCTCCGTCGTGATTCGTCCGCCCTCTGCGCGCAGCCGCTTGAGCGTTTCGAAGGCTCGTTCGCGGGCGATGACCTGATGCTCAGGAGTCATGCCGCCTTGGGGAAGCTCCGTCGGCGACGGCGTCAAGGGAGGTCGCAGCTGGGGATCGAGCAACGTTGTATCCCCGCTGATCTGTGCCAACGCGGCGAGAAGCGGGGCCAACTCTGCATCGGCAACGATCCGCCGAAGTGCGTCGTCGTCCAAGTGACAGACAGCCTCGAAGCTGGAGTGCTCGGCCCAGAACGGGTTGACGTTGGACGATGCCTTCGTGCTACCGGTCGCAGTCATGGGCCTGCCGTTCGCTCTTGCGGTTCTCATGCGAGTTGCTGGTGCGGCTGTGCTGATCTACGCGTGGCAACAGTGGCCGCCTGAGGCATCCGGGGAGGGTAGGTCGAGAGTCGGATTGCGGTCGAAGAACCCGACAGGGTCCAGCGTGAATCCCACCTTGTGAACGGGCATGATCGGCCAGTCCTCAGGCTTGACGAAGTGGGTGATGCCTGCGGTGTACCAAAGGACTACATCGCGTTCCTCCAGTGGCCTGTCCGACGCAGTCCAGACGGCGAGTCCGTCGCTGCCGCCGTCCTGATAGGGGTATTTCCCCGCTGGGTACCGTTCGTCCTCGCTGTACGGCGTGACCCACAGCGTGTGTCGTGCGAAGGCGGCCCGCTGCGCGATCACCGACTCGGGTTGCGCGAGGAGAGTGGCGTTGCCGCCGCCGGGCCGCAGGTGATAGCCCGTGGGCTGCCCGAGCGCGTTGCGCGAGGTGGTGCTTTCGATTCTCCACGATCGACTACGTCCGCCGTCCGATTGCCGGCGTGCGTTGCTTTCCTTGTCCAGCACGGTTGCGCGTGAAGCGAACGCGTTTCCCCACGGGTTGGCCTCGCTGACAGGTACCGAGAACGAATCGATCTCGCTCACCGTGTTGTTCGAACCGTCGATGTCGATATCAAGCCGGAAGCAGAACAAGTGTTGGTGATGCGGGGCGGCGAGACCGCGGTCCACGATGTTGGAGCTGGCGGGCACTTCACCGTCGGCGACAGCCATCGTCGACACGATTCCGTGGAGCTCCACTTCGACATCGATGTGTCCGTCGAGGTGGAGATACCATCGAAACGCATACTCGTAGTTGCCGACCGTTGACATGGAATTGAGCACGAGGCGGCGATCGCGGCGCCGCTCCACCTCGCCGGTCGCAGCGTCGGTGTGCTTCCACAACGTGCCAGCGTCCTCTTCGTGGATGCAGATCGCGTGAGGGATGGTGTGCACCGAGTCCCCGTGGTAGAAGTGGCCGTCGAGGTAGGTGATCTCACCCACGCAGTCGCATCCGAGTGCGAGCGAGTTCGCAGTCCAGCCGAGGCCTACTTCGCCGGCGTCGAAGTAGTTCCGCCATCGATGCATGGGGTCGGGTTCGCCGT
>JBFWPD010000476.1:0-3564 GCA_050250175.1 Vicinamibacterales bacterium | reverse complement strand
GACGGTCGCCGTGTTGTCCTCGGGGATCGCGAACCACGAGTCGAGCTGCCGGAAGTCGAGATCGGGGTACGGTCCCGCTCCCTGCGCGGACACGGTCTGCGCCGCAAAGGAAAGCAGCGGCGCGACGTGAGCCGTCGCAGTGAATCCGACGACCAGCCGGCCGGAGGTTCTGAGAAAGTCGCGACGCGACGGGGTCGCGAACCTGTCGAGGATGTCGTCAATCATCATGGCGATGTCCCGCTACGCGTTGACGACGCGCTTGATGGCAGCCTGGATTCGATAATAGGTGAAACAGCGGCACAGTACCGGCGCCATCGCCTGGCGAATCTGCGCGTCGGTCGGCTGCGGGGTTCTCCGGAGCAGCGCCACGGCGGTCAGCATCTGGCCGTTCTGGCAGTAACCGCAGGCCGGCACCTGCTCGTCGATCCACGCCTGCTGCACCGGGTGCAGCGTGCCGTTCTGCGCGAGGCCTTCGAGGGTCGTGATCGACCCGTCGACCGCAGACACCGGCGTCACGCACGAACGAACGGCGATGCCGTCGATGAGCACCGTGCATGCTCCGCACTGACCGAGGCCGCACCCGAATCTGGGGCCCTCGAGTTCGAGGTCGTTGCGGAGGATGTAGAGAAGAGGAGTGGATGGGTCGACGTCAACGGTCTGCGGCCGGCCGTTGACGTTGAGGGAGAAGTTCGCCATGCGACGAATTATCTACCCGGCCCACCATGAGTCAAGCGGACCGGGCAGGACTGCCGGGCTACTGGCAGCGCATGGCTGGACGGTAGACCTGGTTGAGCACGGTGCCGCTGTTGCCGCCGACGGCATTGCCACCGCCGGTCACCCAGATCAAATCGTTCACGAACGACGCGCCGGTCACACCATGAACCGGGAGCGGCATGTTGTCGAGGCGGGTCCACGCGTCCTTTCTTGGATCGTAAGACTCGTGTTCGGGGTGCATGCCTCCAGCGAACTCGCCGCCCCAGATGTGGAAGCACCCATGCGCCATCACGCCGTTGATGCCGCTGCGTGCCTTTAGCAGCGGCGCCGCGACCGACCAGGAGCGCGTCGCCGGATCGTAGGCTTCGAAGGCGGTCGTCGATTCGCTCTGGAAGCCGCCCTGGAGCCGGCCTCCAGCGATGTAAACCCTTCCGTTCATCACGGCCCCGGCGATGTGATTCCGCTGGCTGGGCAGATCGGGAAGCGTCTCCCAGGTGTTCGTGCGCGTGTCGTACACCGCGAAGTCGTGGCCCCGCGGGGGACGTCCGCCGGCGACGTAGATCTTCCCGTCGAGCGGTACCGCCACGCCCGCGCTTCGCGCAGTCGGCATCCGCGCCTTCTCGACCCACTTGCCGACCCTCGGATCGAGCGCGTAGACCGTATCGACGTAGGCGGTGTTGGGATCGGTCTGGCCGCCGATCAGGTAGACGACGCCGTCAACGGAGGCCGCCATGCCGTGATTGTTGACGACCGGCAACGGAGGGCCGAGCCGCCACGTGTTCGCCTTCGTGTCGTAGATCTGGACCGTCGTCACCGAGACGCGGCCCTTCGGGTATCCACCGAGCACGTAGATGAGGCCGTTGGCCTCGGCGAGTGTGAACTCGGAGTTGGGCTCGAGCATTTCCGCCCGTGTGCCCCAGGTGCCCGGAGCGATCTCCTGCGCCGGGAGAGACGTTGACGACGCGATGAGTGCGCCTGTGCCAACGATCAGAGAGGATGCGAACTGCCTGGACGAACGCAACATGCAGTGGACCTCCGCAGTGAATATAAGGTCCGTCTCGCAAACCCCGCAAGAGAACGCGTGCACAGACGTACGACGCTGACGAGAACCTTCGCTTCGCCCTCAGTCAGCTCGTCCAGGTGATCGGCGAGGCCGCGCGCCACGTGTCACGCGACTTCACCGTGATCCATCCCGAGGTCCCCGATCCCGCCCCTTGACACATCGATGCGAGATACCTACCATGACATAGACATCTATGGGTAAGAGCGCCGACAATCTCCAAGGCACGTTGGACCTTCTCGTGCTCCGCACATTGGCGTCCGGCGAGCCTCTGCACGGCTACACCATTGCTGACCGGATTCACGAGGTGTCGTCGGACGTTCTTCGGGTCGAGGAAGGTTCGCTGTATCCCGCACTGCACCGAATGGACGAGGCCGGATGGGTGAAATCAAAGTGGGGCGTGTCTGAGAAGAATCGCCGTGCCCGCTATTACACCATCACGCAGCGTGGTCGACGGCAGCTGGCGATCCTCGAAGCCACGTGGACCAACCACGTACAAGCGGTGGCCAAGGTCTTGCGGATGGCATGAGATGTCGCTTTTGACCCGATTCCTTAATCTGTTCCGGCGGCGGTCGCTCGACCGGGATCTCGATGACGAAGTCCGGTTCCACTTGAGCGAGCGCATCGCCTCGAATGTCCGTCAGGGCATGCCCTATCGAGCAGCAGAACAGTCCGCGTACAAGCAGTTCGGAAGCGTGGAACGCGTCAAACAAGGCATGAAGGAGGTTCGCGTGACCAGGAGATTACCGCTTCTCACATTTGTTGTCGGGATCCTTGTCGGTGCGGTCGCGATGGGCATCCTTCGGCCGACGATGTCTACGTCGACCACGCCGGATCAGGATTACTACACCATCGAACAGGAAGGCGTGATGACGCCCGTCCTGATTCGTGAAGTCAAGCCCTCCTACACGCCGGATGCCATCCGGGACAAGATTGCCGGAACGGTGGTGTTGACCTGCATCGTGCAACCGAGCGGGGTCTGCGAGGAAACGCAAGTCGTGAAGCCTCTCGATCCGCGCCTGGATCAACAGGCAATGAGTGTGCTCCGCGATTGGCGCTTCCGACCGGGCGAATACCGCGGCAAACCGGTTCCAGTCCAGGTGACGATCGAGATGGTGTTCACGTTGTCCTGACGCGAAGCAGAACCAGGCATAAGAGGCAATGGCGCGGCGCTGGCGGCTACGCTTTGAGACAGCGACTCGTTTCGACAAGCTGTTCAGCGGGATCGTGGTTCCCAGGCCGGCCTTCGTCCCTGCTGGCGAGCGTGGCACTGAACACATCGGCGCAGAGGACACGTTCGACTCCGATTGCCACCTCAGACCGTGACGGCGTGTCACACCGCAGCCGTTCGCGCTACGACGCCGCTCGAAGCAGGAATTCGACTTTCACAGCGTCATAGGGAAAGATCACGCCCCCGCCGGGCGCGCGGTCGAGGACGCCGACGTTGAGAAGCGCCGTGACGTCGCCGTGCACGGCCTTGACGTCGCGGTCCACACGCCGCGCGGCCTCACGGATTGAGACTGGACCTGTTCCGCACAGCGCCTTGAGCAGCTCCCAGCGCTTGGCCGTAAGCACTTTCCAGAGAAGCTCTGGCGAGGCAAAGCTAATGCGCGCCGATTTTTCGGCCTTGCCGGTCTTCCACACACGGACGAAGTCCTTCATCGTCTCGGCTGGAGCGCGCACGTCAAGAGTGATGGTTTTCACGGTTCCACCTCGCTACATCGCGGTGTAAGTCAGCAATGAGCTTGTCCGGCGTCTCGATGAGATAGGCGCCTTCCTTGTCCCCGAAG
>JBFWPD010000475.1:0-3569 GCA_050250175.1 Vicinamibacterales bacterium | reverse complement strand
GGCAGCATTGGGCCTCCTGCTGTCCGGGGTGATCCTGACTGTGGCCCATCAATCGTGGGCATTTGGCGAGGCGGCTGCCGGCGCCCTCTACCTCTTCAGCGGCGCGCTGTTTCCACTGAACGTGCTTCCGGGGTTCCTGCAGTCGGTGGGATATGTCCTGCCGCTGACGTACTGGCTCGAGCTCTTGCGTCGCTCACTTCTGGGGTCGACGATTCCGGCGTTTCCAGGGCTTGCCAGCGTCAGCGATCTTCAACTCGCTGCCATCGTCGCGGGACTGACCGGCGTGCTCGTCGCGATGTCTCTTCTCGTCTTCAGCGTCTGCGAAGCACAGGCGAGAGAGCGAGGCCTGATCGATCGAACAACGAACTACTGAGCCTGCCCGCCCCTCCTGCCCTACCCGCCCGTCCCGCCCGTCCCGCCCTTCCTGCCCCGCGATGGAGCCTAGCTGACGAGATTCGCGTTCCGCTGACGCCATTCGTCGAGCAGGCGCGCAACACTGCCCGAGACCGACCGCAGGGTCGGCGCCCATCCGATCGTGCGCGCGCGAGGTCCACGGACGACCTGATCCAGTGACAGGGCCTCGGCCTGATGTCCGAGCCGTACCCGCGCCTCGTCGAGGGGGACATGTCGGACGTCAGGCCTGCTTGGCAGATGATCCGCAATCGCCGCCACGATGTCGTTCACCCGCTCGTCGGCTTCGTCGTTCGCGTGATAGATGCCGGACGCTTCGTCGTGCGCAGCGAGCTTCGCGTAGAGGTCAGCGAGGTCGTGGTCGTAGACGAGAGGCCAGCGATTCCCGCCATCGCCGACGACACGAATCAGCCCGTTGCTGGCGGCAGTCAGCAAGTCCGCCACGGCGCCGCTGGCGCCCCCATAGACCACGCCCGACCGTATGACAATCGTGCGAAGCGAGTCGCTGTTGGCGTTGAGAACGAGCTCCTCGTGCCCCGGACGCCATGCGACCAGCGGGATCGGATTGACAGGCGCGTTCTCGGCGACGGCATCCGGTACGCGTCCGAGCACCGAGAGGGTCGACGTGTAGATGAACCAGCGGCGAGCGGGCGCCGTTGCACTGGCTGTTCGAGGACGGCGTGCCGCCGCGAGAAGCGTCTGGACGGCAAGGCGATCGACATCAGCGCAGCGCGCCGGGGACTGATCGAATCCGGCGTGAATGTATCCGTCGTGGGCGTCCGCAGCCGCCGCGTACGACTCGACATCGCCGAGATCGCCAAGCACCGGCCTGACGCCGCGCGCCGCAATCTCTCCGGCGCGATCACCGTTGCGGACGAGCGCGGTCACCTCGTGTCCTGCGCGCAGCAGGGCATCGAGAACGGCGCCGCCTACATGCCCGGTGGCGCCAGTAAGAAAGATGCGCATGTGGAGCGGTCAAGCATACAGCAGACGCACCACGCGTGCCTGGAGTCTTTGGAAACACGCCGCCCTTCTGCACCAGATCGGCCACGACGCACGGAGGGCGTCGCATGCAGTCACACCCGTGGTCGAGCTCAGCGCGCGCCGTAGAACGCCTTGAAGCCGCGATACAGCTCCCAGAGATCGACCTTCGCCGAAATGTCCATCGGCGAATGCATGCTCAACAGTCCGATCCCGACGTCGATCGCGTCCATGTTCGCGTTCGCGAACCATTGCGCAATCGTCGCGCCTCCGTACCCCGCACGATATGCGTGCGTCTGCCAGCGGACACCTGCGTCGTCGAGGATTCGCCGCACCTCCGCGAAATACTCGCTGTCGGCCTCGCGGCCCGGCCCGTACTCCTTGAACACCAGGCCCCATCCGAGCCGGGCCGAACCATTCGGCAGGAAGGGCTGCGGGAAGATGGGATTGATCGCAGTCGTGCAATCCGCGACGAGCGCCTGCGAGGCCGCCAGCGCGCGGCGCAGCAGAAGGTCGGAGTAGGCCGTTTCCTGCGCGGCAATGATCTCGGCCATGAGTGTCGGGAACCACTCCGAGTACACGCCGGTCGTCCACGAGCTCACTTCCTCGTTATTGACGCCGTACGCCATCGCGGTCGTGGCCGGGGTCCCGACCTCGACGATGGCTCGAAACGCGGCATAGCCGCTCGAACGATCGTCATGACCGTAGGCCGCGACCAACTGCCGGTCGAGACCGACATCAACCGGCATCGCGGCAGGCACGATCTCGAGATCGGCCGACAGAAAATCGTCAGCCGTCAGGCCGTACTTCTCCTCGAGCGCCGCCATCGCGGCCTCACCCGTGGACGCCAGCACCGGGTCGAGCTCCTCGGTCTGGATGACGTCGCGGCTGGTGCGATTCCTGAAATCGACATCCACGTGCGGCGCCAGATCCGGAATCATCAGCACCGGATCTCCCGGCGCGTGCCCGATGTCGACCGGAACGATCGTGCCGTCCGTCCTGTGCACCTGTCCGATGAGGGCCAGCGGACGATTCACCCACTGATAGTTCTTGATGCCGCCGTGCGGCAGCGTGTCCACCAGCGAGATGTCGAAGCTCTCGCGGAATGGCTCCGGCTTGAGCACCAGGTGCACCGCGTCGTTGTGCGTATTGACGATGCGCGCGCCGGCGGAAGACATCGGCTCGGTGCCGATCACGAACGCCACGATCGTCCGACCGCGGTTGACCGCGTACCAGCGGCTTCCTGGACGCACGGAATCGCGCGACGGTTGCCCAGGCCATGCCCTGAATCCCGCGGCCTCGACGATCGCCGTGGCCTCTTCGACGAACGTCGCCGCACTCTTCGCGCGTCCGATGAACGTCTTGAAGTCCTCGCCGAACTGCATCACTTCCTTCTGCTGCGCAGACGACAGCGACGGCCAGACGGGACCGGCCTGCTCCTGTGCGGAGGCTGCGGCGCTCGACGCCACAACCAGCAATGCCGCGTACGCGGCACGGACGACGCGCGGGAAGCGTGTCGAGCTCTTCATGGGATTTCCATCATAATTCACAGGTGACGCGCGATACGCTCATCGACTTCTTCCACGATCTCGCCTCGTCGGGTGGCGACTTCCTGGTGCACGACGATGGGTTCCGGCGCCGGTCCTTCACGTATCAGCAGGTCGGTCGCGCGTCGCGCGGACTGGCCGCGCGTCTCCATGCCGCCGGACTGCGCAAGGGCGACAAGGTCGTCGTCTTTTCCGAGAACCGCCCCGAATGGATCGTCGTGTTCTGGGGCTGTCTTCTCGGTGGCATCGTCGTCGTTCCCATCGACTATCGCTCGTCCACCGATTTCCTCGAGCGCGTCGCACGGATCGTGGACGCCAGACTCGTGATCGCCGGCCACGACGTTCCCGAGGTCACGAATACGGGCGGCGCAGCGGTCTGGTCGATGAACGACATCGCCTGGGACGATGGCGAACCGCCATCCGTGACCATCACGCGCGACGACGTCGTCGAGATCATCTTCACCTCGGGCGCGACGGCCGATCCCAAGGGCGTCGTCATCACGAATCGCAACGTGCTGGCGAACATCGTGCCTGTCGAGCGGGAAATACTGAAGTACCGGCGCTGGAGCCGGCCCTTCGCGCCCATTCGCTTTCTGAACCTGCTGCCGCTCAGCCACATGTTCGGCCAGG
>JBFWPD010000474.1:0-3572 GCA_050250175.1 Vicinamibacterales bacterium | reverse complement strand
CCCGAATGATCAGAAACGGACTGGTGCGGCTCCTCGAAGTCGGAGTGCGGCGAGCAACGGGACTCTGGGGCCTTGCCGAGCTCACCGTCCAAGGACTCGAGCTGGTTGCTGCACAGCAGGGCCTGAGCGTGCCACAGGCCGTTCGCTACAACGGGCTGGCCGGCGGCGGACCAGAGCACGAGGTCGGCGCTCGCCATCACCTGCTCAGGAATCTGGAGCATACCATCGGCGCCGACGCCGTCTTCGTCGACCTGTATCGGCGCCTTGGGACCAGAGGAGCAGCGACCGGCGGCGACGCCGTGCTCGAGTGGCGGAACGCCGCGGCCTGCAGCCGGAGGCGGATGAGGCCGGACGGGTACGGGATGATCCGTCGAGGAGGGGAGCTCTTCGGTTTCTTCCTGGAGCTCGACCGCGGCACGATGGGCTATCGGGACTATGGCGAAAAGTGGGCGGCCTACTACCACTACCGCGACACTGGGGACTTCGAGCGTGACTACGATGGCTTCCCAACTATCCTGGTCGTGACGACGGAGAACGCTGTCGAGGAGCGGATCGCTCGGTCGGTCCGCTCGGCGGGCGTCGGCCGCTGGGCGCCACTCCCGGTGCTGCTCACATGCCAGTGGCGGATCACCAGCGATCCATCGAATCCAGACGGGCTTCTGGGTTCGATCTGGCGCGAGCCGTCTGGGGACTTTGACGACCGTCGACGCTGGCCGCCTGGTCGGACGCCTGGCCAGCCAGTGTGTGCGCGGCCCCATCCGCGCTCAGTACTCGCGTAAACGCCATAGCTTCGTGTCATCCGCTGCCTCCGGATCCGGCTACAATCGGCGGGGAGCTTCCGCCGCAACCGGAAAGGAGGTCAGCAACGGTGGCAACACGCAACACCGTCTGGCGGTGGAACGACATGCGAGACCAACGAAGAAACCGCAAGGCACCGCTCGACCAGTTCCAAGAGACCTGGCTCCTGTGGGGCAATTTCGCGCTGAAGACGCGCACCTGGTATCAGGAGGTCTTCACGATCTTCCTCAACTGGATGCGCGAGCAGGGCCATGAGGGGCTTCTCGGCGAGCTCGACCCGTTGGTGGTGAGGAAGTGGCAGTACAGCCTGGAAGAGGCTGGAAGGTCCGTCAACACCATTCGTGGGTATCTGGCAGCCATCAAATCCTTCTCCCGGTACCTCTGCGAGGAACGGATCACGCTGGGGAAGGATCAACAGCCCATCAACTTGCTCGCTGACGTGAAGGTACCCAAGCTGCCCAAGTCCCGCCCGCAGGTCTACAAGGACGACGAGTTGGACAAGATCTTGGTAGGCATCAACCGGTACCACCAATCCGGAGCCCGCAACATCGCCGTCATCCGCCTGATGCTGGATGGAGGCCTTCGGCTGAAGGAGGCGTGCTGTCTCCAGATCGATGACGTGGACTGGAAGACCGGAGCGATTCACGTCCGGTGGCAGGTGGCGAAGCGAAAGAAGGAGCGCACCACCTACGTTGGTCGGAAGACCCTGATGGAGCTGATGCGCTATCGAGATGACTTCCGGCCTCATGACTGCGTACTTGATGAGCTCTTCGTGGATCAGGACGGAGGTCCCTTGACCACGAACGCAGTCCAGTGCGTCCTCAGGCGACTGAAGAAGAAGCTGGGACTGAAGAAGCTGTCTGCCCACCAGTTCCGCCGAACCTGGGCGACCAACTTCCGGAGGACCGGCGTTGGTGACTTGTTCGACCTCCAGCAGGAAGGCGGCTGGGAAGACCTGGAAGTACCCCAACGCTTCTACGTCGAGGTCGGCGGGCCGAAGGCCAACCGTGCCTCAGTCATGGATCGCCTGGAATTGGAGCGCAAGAAGGATGTTCGCGGACGCAAGCCTGCAAACATTCAGGCGGTCGGTCCAGTTCAGGAGGTTCAGGTAGTCGAATCTTCGAAAAGCAGTCGGTCTCCGAGGTTGAAGAAGGCCCGCTAGGCGGGCTATACTCGGAGGGCTTGGCAACTCAGAGCATCGGGCCGTAGCGCAGCCAGGTAGCGCACCTGAATGGGGTTCAGGTGGTCGGAGGTTCAAATCCTCTCGGCCCGACCAGCAGAAAGCCCTCTTCCTATCTGGAGGAGGGCTTTCTCGTTGCCTTCGGCGACTCGTGCCTGGCGGTCTTGGTAGTTACGCTGGTAGTTACGCGTACATCCGGAGGCGATTTAGCGAGCGGTGCGTTTGGTCTGTGAGTTACTCGACGTGGCGCTGGTAGTTGCCGCCACCCCACGTGCCACCAACTCATACTCCCGGCGTCGATCGTGGCCCGCCACTGTGACCGTATTCACCCTGAGCCGCATACAACGCCTCAATCCGCAGCGCTTGTCTGCCGGTGCGCGGCCCGTCGCGCGTCTCGTAGAGCGGCCAGTCGAGACGGGACACCTGGGATCGAGTGCCCATACATGTCCAGTGTCGTCGCCGTCTCACGATGGCCGAGCTGGTCGCGAACGTCCGATATCGGCGCGCCGGACGCGAGCAGTTCCGACGCGTGCTGGTGCCGCATGTGGTGCGTTGTCAGCGCCCGCCCGAGCTTCCCGGCCAGGGAGTCGGATAGGCCTGCGCGGCTGACCTCTCGCTGTAGCGTGTGTGTGACGGTCGAACGGTGGAGGGGACCACCGGTCTGCGACGTGAAGACTAGCCCCTCGTCGCCTGTCGGCTCCTTGCCCTGCCAGACGGTCGGCTCAGCCCGACGCCGAGCCTGGTTCCAGCTCCAACCCCAGCGTGCTGAAGTCGTCTCACCTCGCTGCTCGGCCTCGACAGATGCCTGCGCGACAGCCCGCTTCTCAAACGTCTGACGGTCACGGGCGCGCCGAAGAACCTCGCAGGCCCGGCGAGAGAGCCCCACGAGCCGAACGCTTCGTCGCTTCGGCTCCTCTAGGGACCAGGTGCCTTTCAGGCACTGAAGCTGTCGATCGATGGTCGCCCACGGCGAGTCGGCATCGAGGTGAACTCGGTCCCAGGTCATGCCGATGGCCTCTCCGACACGCAAACCACACTCGAGACACAATTCGAGGACGTCCACCATGCGGTGCTCGCCAACCGCCAAGATCACCGCATCGACCTCATCAGCAGACAGGGCTTCGATCCGCTTGCGCTCGGGGCGCGGAGGACGAGTACCGCTCGCTGGATTGTGCTCGATCTTGTGGTCTGCCACGGCCTGGGCGAACGCACCGCTCAGGACCGCGTGAAGGTTCAGCACCGTCGAGCGGGCCAATGCTGGTCGCTCGATCTCGTCGGACGATAGACCGTCCTTTCGGCGCGACTGACGACGCTTGGCACCAACCGTCGCGTAGAACTCTCGTAGATGCTCGGGCTTGATCTTCGCAAGCGGCATCTTGGCGAGTGGCGCGTCCATGATGTGCAGGCGAATCAGATAGTCGTACAGATCGACGGTCTTCGCCTTCTTGTGACCTACCACGCGGGTGCGAAACCAGTGGTCAAGCCACCAGCCAAGCGTTTGCTCTCTGAGCGGTCGGATACCCTTGTCTCGAAGCGCCATCTGTCGTTGGCACCTGGCATCGGCGTCATCCCTCGTCTCGAACGTACGCTTCTC
>JBFWPD010000473.1:0-3583 GCA_050250175.1 Vicinamibacterales bacterium | reverse complement strand
AACGCTCGACATGCTCGTGCTCAAGGCTCTCGAAGTCGAGCCGATGCACGGCTGGGGCATTACCGAGCGAATCGAGCGGTGGTCCGAGAGCGTGCTTCGCCTCGGGCAGGGAAGCCTCTATCCCGCGCTCTACCGCCTCGAGCGCCAGGGGTTGATCAAGTCGGAATGGAAGACCACCGAGAACAGCCGCAATGCCCGCTACTACGCGCTCACGCGGGAGGGCCGCCGCCGCCTGAGCGACGAGCTGACGCAGTGGGAGCGGATGTCGAGAGCGGTGAACATGGTGCTCTCCGCCAACCGTGGTCTTCATGGAAAGGCGTGACGCGTGCGAACCGTCTTGCAGAGACTGAAGTGGTGGTGGCGGCGTCGATCGATCGCGGACGCATTTGACCAGGAGCTCGCCTTCCACATCGACCAGCAGACGGCGAAGAATCTGCAGGCGGGTCTGACGCCGGACGAGGCGCGACGGCAGGCACTCCTTCGTTTTGGCGGTCTCGAGAGCACGAGAGAAAGCGTCAGGGACGAAGTAGGCATCCGCTGGCTGGACGACGCGCTGCGGGACGTCCGCATTGGCCTGCGTCTGCTGCGGCGATCTCCCGGTTACGCCCTCGCGTCCATCATGGTGCTTGCCGTGGGCATCGGCGCCAGCACCGCCATCTTCACCATCGTCGATGCTGTTCTTCTCAGCCCGCTGCCATTCCCCGAGCCTGAGCGCCTCGCCGTCATTCGCCCCACATCAGGGTCACGTGTGTCTGCGGAGTACTTCGCGGAGTGGCGGGCGCAGAGCAGATTGCTGGAGGACGTGGCCGGATGGCGTGACGTCCGGATGGTGATGAGCGGTGCGGAGGAGCCGCTCGAGGTCGCGGTCGACCTCTCGACCAGCAACTACTTTGCGGTGCTGGCGACACCACCCCTTCGCGGCCGCACGTTCACGGCGTCGGCAAACCTTTCGAGCGTCGAGCGCGAGGTCGTGCTCAGCCATGGGTTCTGGCAGCGGCATTACGGCGCGCGCGAAGACGTCGTTGGACAGGCGATTCTGCTCGACGGGCAGCCATACACCGTCGTCGGCATCATGCCCCCGGGCTTTGTGATCCGGACCAACGAACTGGCCGAGTCGCGGGCAGAGCTCTGGGTCCCGCTTGCGCTCACGCCGGAGACGCCGGGCGGCATGGGCGGTGCGCTCAATCTCGTCGCGCGGCTTCGTACTGACGCGACCTTCGATGCTGCCCAGGAAGAAGTCTCGCTCATCGCCGGAAGGCTCGAGGAGCAGTTCCCTTCGTATAGTCGCGACTGGGGCGCCGATCTCGTCCCACTGCTCGATGCGACAGTGCGCGACGTGCGACAGACATTGCTGCTGATGTTCGGTGCGGTCGGCATCCTGCTCCTCATGGCGTGCGTCAACGTCGCGAACCTTGCGCTCGGCCGCTCCCTTGCCCGTCAGACGGAGCTCGCCGTTCGCGTTTCGCTCGGAGCGACGGGCGGACGGCTCATGCGTCAGCTGCTCACGGAGAGTGTCGTTCTGGCTCTGGCGGGCGGGGTGCTGGGATTCGTGTGTGCGGTGTGGAGTACGAGCGTTCTGGCGTCTGCGATTCCGCCGGGACTGCAGATTCCGAGGCTGCAGGAGATCGGCGTCGATCTCCGAGTTCTGTCATTCGCCGCGCTGGTCACTACGTGCGCTTCGGTGCTGTTTGGCGTGGCGCCGTCAATGGTTGCGACTCGCTCGGCCGCGCAGTCGGCCCTGCGTCAGAACAGCCGTGGAAATTCCGGCAGCCGATCGCAGCATCGCCTGGCAGGCAGCCTCGTCGTGACTGAAATGGCTCTGGCGCTGTTGCTCCTTGCCGGTGCCGGGTTGCTTGCCAGGACCTTCTGGGAACTGTCGAATCAGGACTTCGGGTTCGATCCGGCGCGCGTGTTGACGATGCGGACGACGCTCTCACCGGAGCGGTACGACACTGACGACCGCATCCGCGCGTTCTCCGGCGAAGTGATCGAACGGGTGGAAGCGTTGCCGGGAGTCGAGGCGGCAGGATTCGCCAATTACCTGCCGATGAGCCGCACCGGTTTTGCCGATGACTTTCGAATCCAGGGACGTCCGGTACCGGAGGTCGGCGAGGAGCCCTTCGCCTGGGTCGCCGTTGTCGGGGGCGGCTACTTCGACGCGATGGGAATCCAACTCCAGAGAGGCCGGCTCCCCGGACGCAGCGAGTTTCGAGCCGCCGACCCGGTGTTCGTGATTGATGAGCAACTGGCTCGCCGTGAATGGCCCGGTGCCGATCCAGTCGGCGCTCGGCTTACCTGGGAAGAAGATGGCCGAGACGATGTCAGCGGCGTAGTCATCGGCGTCGTGAACGGGGTTCGCTTCGGATTGGCGGGCGAGCCCCCTGAGACGGTCTACTGGCCGCTGGCGAACAGACCCTCACGCGATCTGACGCTCGTCGTCCGCACAGCCGGCGATTCGGTACGGATGGCCGGCGCGATCGTGAATGAGATTCGCCAGGTTGATCGCGCCCAGCCCATCGCCGACATCCGACCGATGGCCGCCTTTGTGTCGTCCGAGCTCGACCGTCCGCGCTTCAGCATGCTGGTGCTCGCAGTCTTTGCCGCGGCTGCCTTGCTCATGGCGGCGACTGGGCTCTACGGCGTGATGGCGACCTCGGTCGCGGAACGGACGCGCGAGATTGGCATCCGCGTCGCGCTCGGAGCGCGCCGAGGCGATGTGTTCCGTCTTGTCTTCAGCCGCGGTGTGGCTCTGGTGGGCGCCGGTCTTGCGATGGGGCTGATTCTGGCGATGCTCCTCGGACAGTCGATCGCCGGTCTTCTGTACGGCGTGGCGCCCCGCGATCCGGCAACGTTGCTCGGCGTCACGGTCTTTCTCTCGGCGGTGGCGCTTCTGGCGATCTACGTTCCGGCCCGTCGCGCGGTGCGCGTCGACCCGATGGAAAGCCTCAGGTCCGACTAGGGGAAGACTCTGACGATTTGGAAATCTGGTGATCTGGGAATTTGGTAATTGAACCTCTCAGTACGTGTGGCTGATTCCGACAGGCCTGGCAGGTCGCGCCCTCGAGAAAGGTTCAACGATCAGATTTCCAGATTCCCAATCACCAGATGCGGTTCCTGCCCGTATGCTACGATCCTCAGGTTCTACGGTTGCAGAATTCGAGGACCCTGGAATCCCCGAGAACCTTCAAATGAGCTCAATTCAAGCCACTCGACTGCGGAAAGGGATGCTGATCAAAGTCGGCAACGACCTCTTCCGGATTCTCGAACTCCAGCACATCACGCCCGGCAACCTTCGCGGCTTCGTGCAGGTCCGCATGCGAAACATCCGGACCGAGTCGCTCTCGCAGCAGAAGCTCCGCGCGGAAGAGTTCCTGGAGCGGGCGACGCTCGACGAGCGTGAGATGCAATACCTCTACAACGACGGCGACCATTTCCATTTCATGGATACGTCCTCGTTCGAGCAGATCCACATCTCGAGTGAAGCGCTCGGCGAATCCAGGAACTACCTTGTGGCCGATTCGGTCATCAGGGTCGAGTTCTACGAGACCGAACCGGTCGGCATCGAACTCCCCACCACAGTCGA
>JBFWPD010000472.1:0-3590 GCA_050250175.1 Vicinamibacterales bacterium | reverse complement strand
CAACTGGGTCCGCGAGTCGGTAACCCTCGGCGGGCTGTCCGGCGACATCGGTTTGAAGGTGCAGGTCGGTCTCGAAGCGAGCTTCGGCTTCGAGGCGACGGGCCAGTACGCCATGGCACTGGGACGGTCGCTCGGAAGCGGAACGCTCCGGCTCCAGCTGTTCCGGCTCAATCGCAAGGGGCTGAGCGTCGCGTTCTCCGCCGGCGTCAGCGCCAAGGCCAGCTTCGGCGGCCTGCTGCCCGACCATTTCGACGAGTTCGTCGAGGGCGTGTTCGGCCTTCACGGCCTGCAGGTGCTGAGGGAGCTCGACAAGTGGACGGCACCCGACACGAAGCTGTCGGATCTGCTCGCCGGTGTCGGCACCGACTACGCACAGGAGCTCCTGACTACGGTCACCGGATTCGACGCACGCACCAATTTCGAGCAAGCACGCGGTCAGCTGCTCGCGCTGCTGCGGGCGTGGCACGAGCTGCCGCACAAGGTGGCCTCCACGGTGTACTCGCTCGTCGAGCATCAGGCTCCGGCGTTGCCCGAGCTGCGCGCGCAACTCACACGCCTGGCCGAGGAGGATCTCGACACGTTCCGGCCGGATCTCGAGCGACTGCTGGGCCACGTGCAGTTCTTCAGCACGCCGCTTGGCAAGTGGCTCGAGTCCGCCGCATTGACCTCGACGCTGGCCGCGCTCAGTGACCGAAGGGAGTACGAGCGCGTCCAGGCCGTCGCCCGCCACACGTTGGCCGTGCTCGACGGCTCTCTCGTCGAGAACACGCTCGTCCGGCTGCAGGGCGAGCTCGCCAATCGCATCGGACTGACGAAAGTCGAACAGATCATCGACGAGACGTCGTTCGACAAGGCGGACCGGTGGCTGAAGGCGAGACTCGCGGCGTTTCTCGACAAGCGCGGCATCAACAACGCGCAGGTGCAGGAGATTCGCACCGCCATCCACCGTCTGATCGCGCTGCGACCGGCGTTCTTCGAGCAGGCCAAGAAGGCCCTCACGCAGAAGTACGAGTTTCAGATCCTCGGCAGCTACCAGAAGTCGACGACGAGGACCGCACTGCTCGATGTGGAGTTCGACTTTGACGGGGGTAATGCCGCCGAGCTGGGACGTCTCGCGGCCGCAGCCATCGACGGGGAGTTCGACCAGCTCCTGTTCAACGAGATCTCGGGCGTGTCGCAGCGGAAGGGCGTGATCACGCACGAGATCACACGGCAGTCGCACCTCGAGGTCTCGATGCCGTTCATGCGGGTGGAGCTGGAGCACATCAACACGTCGCTCGCGAAGGCGGAGTCGGTCCAGTCGGAGCGCGGCCGCCTGGTCGTCTACGACCTCCACGCCGACGACCTCAAGACAGCGAAGGGCAAGTTCGCCAGCCGCTTCACCATCCACGGCCGCTTCGCGCAGCAAGGCAGCACGCGGGTGTTCGACGAGGTGGCGCTGACGCACAGCTACAGGTTCCGTCAGGCCATGCCCATGGTCCGGACTGGCGCGCTCAGCGCGCAGCTGGGCGGCTACATCGAGGCGTACTTCCCTGACACCTTCAAAGGCGGGCGGGGCTCGTTCGACGACTGGGTCTCGGACCTCGATCGCACGGTCGAGCGCCTGCTGCAGAACGGGCCGAACGACTTCGGCAACGCCCTGCTCTCGCTCGACGTCACCGCTCCTTCGTCGTTCGTCGGGGCGTGGGCGCTGGCGCCGGTGTCTTCGAAGGCCGACGCCTATCGCGACATGTCCGTGCGCATTCAGCGGCAGATGCGGAGACTGGTCCCGCTGCAGCACTTCCAGGATCTCAAACGGTTCAAGGATCGCCTCCCGTCCGCGGCGCTCCTCGTCTACGCGTCGATGCCGGTCACGACCGGCATCGTGGTACAGAGTGGCCGCATCGTCCAGTTCGACGATCGACGGGATGTCTACCCCGATATCGACACGAGCGGAAACATCGAGGCGCTGGTACGCAACTCGCGAACGGTCGCCGCGCTCGTCGGCCGTCTGGCGCGCGTTCACGCGATGCTGCTCCAGGAGCCGGAAACCGCGAACATCGCCGACGATTACCACGAATCGCGGATGTCGGCCGTGATCACAAACGCGCTCCAACCGGTCGGGCGCGCCGATCTCGAAAGCCTGCTCAAGGCCGAGCGGAGCGTGATCCGCGAGGCGCACGCCGCGGGCGTGAGCATCGCGAAGGCGCTCCAGTCGAAGAAGGCGGCCGATGCCTTGAAACACCTTGCCGCGTTCGGTGCAAGCGTCACCGAGGCCTTCAACTCGAGGATTGGCGGGCTCTTCAGCGCGAACGAGGTGCGGCCGCTGGGAACGCTCGCGTTCCTCGAAGCGGGAGCTGCCCTGGATCCGACGCTGAACGACGTCCGGCCGGCCGCGAAGCTCGAACTGACGATCCTGAAGGACCAGCCGACGTTCAGACTGCCGGCGTTTGTCGAAGGCAACGACCCGACCGCGGCCGACATCGTCAACACGCAGACATTCGTATCGCTCGGTTGATCGCGATCGAATGGCGAGGAGGGACTGACGTGCATACACGGTCGATCGTTTGTGCCGCGGCGGCGGTGCTCATCCTGCTGCCTCACGGCGTCGCCGCGCAGACCCCGTGCGCGACGCTGGAGCCTACCGCGGCGTTCCGTCGTCACACGGTGCGCGTCACGCTGAAGACGCCACCATCGACACCAGCCCCGGCGCCGGAAACGGTGCCGCCGTTCAGGCCTACGATCGAGAGCGGCATCCACCGGAACGCCGGAGGAACGGCGATTACCCGGGATCTGGCGCTTCGTCTCGACGGTGGAACGGGGACATTCGTCGTCCCAGAGGATCTCCCGCTGGGCGACTACGCCGTAAACGTCGCACCGGGTTGCTCCATGTCGTTCGCCGTTCGCTCGCCGGCGCCGACGATGACCGAGTTCGCGCCACCGGGCGACTACCCGAGCGGGATGAACGGAGTCGTTCACTTCACGATCCGTGGCGGCGGCTTCATCGTCGACCGTCCTGTAGAGAACCGGCTCTACGTCAACGGCGAGGATCTCGCGGTGCCTTCGGAAGCCCGGGAAGGCGTGCTCTGGGGAAGTGCGCAGCAAGACAGCAACCGGGTGACCTGTTCTCCGGGCCAACGCACGGGGCAAGGTGCGAACGCTGGCAAGCTCGCGGCGTTCGTCGAGAACGCCGGTGTCATTCACGTCTGCAACGTCCCCGCGGAGCTTGGGGATCGTGTCGACGGCGGTCTGCTCGGAAGCATGAAGCTGCGGCCGAGAGTCCTGCGTGTGGCGGTCGGACAGTACGGCGTCAAGCCGACCGATCCATGGCCGTTCCGTATCTACCCCTTCTGGGCCGGTCAGAAGATGGTGACGATCATCGCCATCTCCGCAGCGGTCGTCCTTTCCGGCTTCGTCTTGCTGTGCATCGTGAGGTATCGGAGAACGCGAACGGCTGCGACGACCGGTCGAGTGGCCACGTGGGACGTGCTGTGTCTCGACTTCGAAACCGACACTTACAGCCTGTCGAAACTGCAGTTCTACCTGTGGACGTTCGCCGCCCTCTTCGCCTACAGCTATCTCGTCATCAGCAGGCTGATGGTACAGGGTCG
>JBFWPD010000471.1:0-3597 GCA_050250175.1 Vicinamibacterales bacterium | reverse complement strand
GCTCCATCGCGTCGCTGACTGGCTCTAGGATTTCTCGCCGTCCCCAGGACAAAATGAACGACGTCGCGTCGCCGTCGCGACTGTCCTTGTCGCGTATGCAGCAACGATCTCTATCGACAAATCATCTCTTTCAATGGGTCGATGACGACGCGGAACGCGGCCTGTCCCACAATCGTGGCTGCGACAGATCGAAGAGGTGATCGTAAAGCGGATCGTCCGGAAAGCGTCTCTTCGGATCCGGCCAGACGACCTGCATGACGTCGAGCGCGGCCGCCCCAAGCAACACCTCGACCATGCGCGCATAGTCCACCGCGACCTCGGCGGAAATCCCTTTCAGCATGAGCGGCATGTTGGCGATCTTCTCGATCTCTACGCCATCTTTCGGCCGACCACCGGACTTGAGGTGTGATGCCAGGTCATTCAGGATCCTTTGCGCCGACCTGGGGTCGATGCCGAAGATCAGAAGCTCCGGCAGGCCCCCTGTCTTGGACAGACCCACGGTATAGGAAAACTCCGGCGCAAAGCGATCAGGGTCGGCGAATACGCTCACCACCGCATGGCCATGCTTGCGCATCTTCCTGGCAAGGTCGTCCACCACTTGCTTCATGCTCACCGACACGTCTCCCTCACCGAAAGCTGCGCGGTCACGGCTCCTGGCGGCCAGCACCGGCGAATCCCTGTCGTCGCTGGCCAGATATCAGCAGCGATGCTCGCGATACATACGTGACATTCATTTCCGCCCGGCCGGAACGAACCCGGCCGCGCGAGCGTCCGCCTCGCTGCAGAACCAGGCCTCGCCTTTGCTCGTGTCGATTTTAGTGCGTTCATACCAGCCGTCGCCAGGACGATGATAGAGCCTGCGTCCCGCGGCATTCACATTGCCCTTGATCCGGCAGTCCGGGGTGGCGGAAGCGAGCCCACCCCGCGGCAGCGTCGTGCCGGTGGGGTCAACGAGGCCTCCAGATCGCGCTCCTGCAGCCGCGAAAGGCGAATTCCAATAGGCATGCTTCTCAGCCTTGCTGAGATCGCGCCAGGCGCTGGGCGCCGGCGTCTCGAGCTGCCAGAGATAACGACCCTCGATCCTGGCCATTTCCTCGAGCTTCACATAGTCGAGCGAATATTCGCGATAGGCGAAAACATATCCCAGCCTCGTCATCGCCGCCGAGAGATCGGTGCCGTCGGGGAGCGCGCACAGCGCCAGGATCCGGTCATAGGTCATGCCGCGGGGGTGGCAGATGACGTTCTGCCCATCAATGATCCCTTCCAGCGCCGCACGCGAGACCTCTCCGCAGGCGACTATGGCGCCATTGGCCGCCCTGCAGGTCTGGTCGAGCTCCGGCGCATCGATACCCCACAGGCGGAAGGCCACGTCGCCGATGTAGACGCCGTCGCCATCGCGCGCATAAGCGGGGCCGCTGATTGGTGCGTCACCAGCCAGGGATGATTCCATGAACGATACGAGGCTCAGAGCGGCGAACAAAAATCCGCCTAGGCACTGCCGCACAAAAATCTTCATCCGCCTCACCGCCTTCGTATCGGCTTGTTGAGCTGGCGTCGAAAGGATCGACCGTCATGATGAATATTGTTCCAAGACAAGGCGGCGCATACCCAGATTCGACCGCAGCAGTTCCCGGCTATGCGGCGAGGATCAAGACCCGGCGATCCAAACCGACCCAACATTGCTCTCGAATCCGCAACAGATCGTCCAGTCGCGGCAGGGGAACAGACATGTCGGCAGCCTCCAAGCCAGGGAAATTTTACTCAAATCCATCAAGAACTCTGCGCGAGAGATCTTCGCGTAGCCGCCCTGCGCGTCTCGCCGACTCCCAAACTGCGGTCCGACTATCGATGGTCGCCTGCATTGGAGCCTCGATTCTTGCTGGCGCGACACATCCTGCCCGGTCATCCGAAAGCGCCGCGGCCGCGACCCTGCAGGTGGCCGATATGGCTTATCTCCAGGCCGAACCGGACACCCCCGTCACCAGGCCTATAGTCGAGGACGGCGACGCCAACCCCTTCAGCTTCGAGATCATCGCCAATGCCACGCCGGGGCAGCGATATTCCTCGAACCCGGTCACGCTTGATGGATTTACCAGCCTCCTGCCGCTTGAGCTGGCCGCGACCGGCGGAAAGTTCAGCTACCGCCTGAACGGCGACACCTGGATGAGCGTGCAGTACGGCAATGCCGTCGTGTACGTAACGCCAGGCACGACATTGGAACTCGCCATGTCCGGGCCAACAACCCGCGGCAAGTCGACGGCGACGGCCTCGATCGGCGGACAAGTCGCCACCTGGGAGGTGATCGTGCCCGCGCCGCCGGCCGCCGCCTGCGCCGGCGGCATCGAAAGAGTCTGGCTCGAGGAAGACATCTGCGTCGGCCTCATTCCTGCCGGCATCTACGCAAGCGGAATCGAGGCGCTGGCAATCGACGACACCACGCCTGGCACGGGCGGTGCTTGGTATCTCTGCGTCGACGGCAGTTGGATCGATTCAGAAATCGAACATCCCCGCTCTTGCAAGCACTGAGCCTGTTATCGACGGAATCGCCGGATCATGCATCCGGCGCGTCAGACGATCGGCGCCCGCGAACCGGAGCGTTCGTCCAGTGACGGCGCGACGGCACGACCGCCGACGGCATGACATGAAACGACAATAGCCGATCCCTTCATCGTCAATGCGACGAGCCCAACCGCGACGCCCCTGCAACCCTCCAGACGGCAAGCCAGGAGACGACCTCACCAGGGTCGCGCCAGCGCCTTGTCGACCTCGATCCTCGAGAGGACGTCGGCGCAGAGCGCCCAGTCGTCCCCGTCAGGCTCCATGGTGGCGGCGTAGCGAAGCTCGAAGGCATTCGCCTCCGGCTGCCCGTCGATCAAGGAATCGAGATAACGCTCGTAGTCCTCGATGTCCTCTATCCACTCGTCGTCGATCACGTCGGGCAAGCCACCGAAGAGGTCGTAGCGGTCCTTGAGGCGCATCGAGAGCCGGCCCAGCACGCGCTCGTCCCAGCTCTCGCGGTAGACCAGGTTCAAGACGTCGACCTCGCTCCGGGTCTGGCCGAAACGCTTGATACGCCCGATCCGCTGCTCGAGCCGGGACGGGTTCCACGGCAGATCGACATTGATCAGCGCGCCGAGACGCTGGAGGTTGAGGCCTTCGCAGGCTGCGTCGGTCGCCACCACGAGCCGGATCGCCCCCTTGCGGACCTCGGCCTTGATGACGTCGCGATCGACCGCCATTGACCGACCGCCCTCCATGATGCGCGAGCGGCCCGCGCCGGCGTAGAGCGCGATGCGCCAGCTCGGCAGCTCGCGGGCCAGGCGGCCGGCGATCCAGTCCGCCGTGTCGTAATACTGGCTGAAGACGATGCATCCCAGGCCATGCCAGCCCTCGTCGACGAGGTAGTGGCGCACTGCCCGGAACTTCGGATCGCCGCCCTGAAGATCGATGCTCTCAAGCTTGGCAACCATGGCCTCGAGGAAGCCACGCTCCCGCGTGGAGATCTCGCTCGCTGCCCGCTCGATGAGGCGCACGTCCTCGTCGTCGTCCTCGCGCGCCCCGGCGGCCTCGGCGCCCAGGATCTTCCGTGCCGTACTG
>JBFWPD010000470.1:0-3604 GCA_050250175.1 Vicinamibacterales bacterium | reverse complement strand
GCAGGTACATGATGCCGGGGAATCCGGACAGCACCATCCGTTCGTCCTCGCGCAGCAGGCCGGCGAGCAGGTTCGATTCGCCGTCACGCAGCCGGAGACGCGTCGTCAGCGTGCGTTTGCCGAACGAGGGCACCTCGACGCCAGCCACCGAGATTGGGGGCCCGAGCGAGCTGTTGTCGAGAATCAGGTCGAGGATGATGTCGCCGTCGAGCGTGACTCGAGGCGTGAGATCGATGTTCACGCCGACCGGACGGTACGTGTACGAGTTCAACGGGTTCACGCCCGCGCCCCCCGAGGCCAGCGGTGTGTAGCTGGTCGACACGACCGGAATGTCGTCGCCGAGGTTCAGCACCAGACGCGATCCTTCCGCGCCTCGGAGCTGGGGTTTGGCAATGAGCTTCGTGTCCGTATCGGTCTCGAGGAAACGGACGACCGCCGTCGGCACGGCCGTATAGAAGTCGGATGACGTCACGCCGGAGAACGAGTCGAAGTTGATGGGCGGCGGCGACAGAAGACGGCTGGGCGACGTCGAATCGGCGTCGGGCTCGAACTCAGGCGAGAACAGTCCCCCCAACGCGTACTCGGACAGATTCAGACCGTACTGCTGGGCCCTCGACCTGTTGACTTCCATGATCTGCACGTCGATGACGATCTCGGCGCGCGGCTTGTCGTTCTGCTCGATCACCCGGGCGATGATGTCGACCATCTGCCTGGTGCCCCGCACCACGATGGTGTTCGAGGCGGTATTCGCCTGGATGATCGGCTGCACGGCGATGCCCGGCAGCCTGATGACTGCTCCAAGGAGCGTGACGAGCTCCGCTGGATCCCCGTGTGAGAGGTAGAAGGTCCGGATGACCTGTTCGTCGTACTGGATGTGTTTCGCGGGCGTGTCAGGAAACACGAAGATCGACCGCTCGCTCAGCACCTTGTATGACAGCTGGCTCATCGTCATCAGATGCTTGAGCGCGTCCTCCAGCGTCACGCTGGAGAGCTGGACTGAGACGAAGCGATCGGTGACGTCGCGGTCGTACGTCACGTTGATTCCTGCGAAGCTGGCGATGAAGGCAAGCACCTGCCGGAGATCGGCGTTCGGAAACGACAGGTCCAGCGGTTCTCTCGACGCGGGGTTCAGCAGAGGCTGCGCGCTTGCCGCCTGGGCCTGCTGCTGCATCTGCTGAAAGGCGGACGGCGCGCGCGCGGCTTCGATACGCTCGCGAATGGTGCGGTCGAGCGCCGCGGCTTTGTCGGCGGCGGCACGATTGGTCGGGTCGTAGTCGCTGGCTCTCCGGTAGGCATTGCGGGCTGCCTCGAGTTGGTCCTGCTCTTCGAGCGCCCGTGCCCGTTCGAGATAGGTACGCGATGCCGCCAGCATCGCCCGCTGAAGGGCGATCTGATACTCCGCATTGTCGGGATCCTGCTCGTAGGCTGCCCGGAAGTGCGCAACGGCCTGATCGACGTCCCCGGTGCGCGCGGCTTCCTCGCCGGCGTTGAACGCACGTCCGGCCGCGCAGGCGGCCGTCAGGACAGCCATCGCGAAGATGATGCCGAGTGTTGTCAGTCGTCTCGTCACTAAGCGCCTCATTCGTCCGCTCGTCATGGCAATGTCGTCGTCTTCACGAGGGTGGCAGCTGCAGGACGAACTGTTCACCCCCGTCGAGGTTGGACAGCTCGACAGATTCCGCGCCGATGCTCACGATCCGCAATCGCCCTTCGATGATCGCGCCTTCTACCCCATGGTAGACGCCCCTCTCGTCGCTCAGGACGGCGACGCGCGGAGAGTCTCCAACCGGCTGCACGATACCGATGAGCGTCAGGCTTGGCCCACCGGGAGCCGGAACAGAAGGCGCTGGAGCCGCCACGAAAGCGGGCGGCGGCTCGAGGTTCCCCGCTTGATCCGCCGGCTGCTCGAAAGCGCCGAACTGAAACGGATTGCGACGAGTAGCTGCCGGTGCAGGCCGTTCCACGTCGAGCGCGGCAAGGTCGACGACGACCGCGGGCTCTGGAGCCCGTGTCCGATCGGCGCGCTCCGGCGTTGTCGCGTTTGCCGCCTGAGGGGCGCCGGTGGCCGGTTGCTGCTGCCATACGCGAAACCACATCCCCGCCATCACCAGCAGGAGGACCGCCAGGATGAGGCGCTTGCGCGTGTCAGCCTGCATTGTCAGCGCTCGCGAAATAAATGGACAGCGTCAGGACGAGTCCGAGCGGGCCGGTCTCGTTCTGTTCCGTCAACGTGACGTCGTCGATGACGACGAAGTCGGTTCCGCGCTCGAGCTCGTAGATGAAGCTTCGAAGGTCCTGGTAGGTTCCCTGCAGTTCCATCACGACCGACAGGCGCTGCAGACCGCCGGCATCGCCGACGGGTGTGACCTCGCTGCGGCGCCGCAGTGGCGCGACGCCGGCGTCGGCGGCAAGGGACGGCAGCGAGGCATAGGTCGTACGCGCCTCGGCGAGCGACCCGGGCAGCACGTCGTCGCGGAACACCGCAAGATCCTGAAGAGCCTGCTGCCTGGCGGCCTGGTCCGCTTCGACGCCTGCGTACTCGCGTTCGGCAGTGCGTCGCGCCTCGGCCGCCGCCACCGCCCGTGTTCCCGCCCCTGTCGCGCTCGAGGCCAGAGGACGCACCAGGAAGGCGTAGAGGCCCACGTTGACGGCAAGCCCGATCCCGAGCAGCGCAAGCCACCAGCGTTTCTCCGCCGCGATGCGTGAGAGCAGCGGGGTCACTGCGCTCCCTCTGCGGCAGAGGCGCTCGATCTGTACAGTACCGTGATCGCGCCCTCGACATCCCCCGCCTCGTTGACCCGCTCCTCGACTGCGAGCGCACCGGCAAAGGCGCCGGTGCCTTCAAGGTTGCGCATGAACGCGTCGATCGCGCCGGCGTCGCGGGCGACGACGGCGATCGCGAGCGGCCGAACGAGTCCGCCCTGGTCCTCCGGACGGACGGCGGTGATCCTCACGTCGGCCGGCAGGCTCGCTTCGAGATGATTGAACAGCGCGGTCCATGAGAACGTGCGCTGCGAGATGATCTGGTTCGCCTCCACCACGGCCGCTCGCGTCGCCTCCGTCTGCTCCGCGTCCTGGCCCTGTGACAGCGTGACGGCGGCCGCGCGCAACTCGGCGGCCCGCGTCTGATCGGCCTCCGTCCGGGTCCTGAGGTCCGTGTCGCTGCGCGTGTAGGTCAGGAATTGCACCGTGTTGTACGCCGTGAATCCAAGCACCAGCAGCGTCATGATCGCCAGCCAGCGGTTGACGAGCCCATCGTTGTAGAAGGGACGGGTCGCAAGGTTGCCGCGAATCATGCGGCTGCCTTTCCGCGTACGAGCAGTCCGACGACGGGCGCGAGCGCATCGATCAGCGCCGTCGGGGCGTCGATGCCGTCGCTCAATGTCACGGTGTCTCTCGCGTCGATCGGCTGTACAGCGACGGCAAGCCGTGCCTCGAGGCTCTGTCTGATGCGGTCCGTGCCGTTCCCCATTCCCCCGCACAGGAACACTTTCGAGAAGCCGCTTCCCTCGAGGCGATCCTCGTAGTACATCGCGGTCTGGTGGACCATGTCGGCAATCGTGTCTTCGGCGTCTGCCGTACGGCTCCTGAAGAACACGAGGTC
>JBFWPD010000469.1:0-3605 GCA_050250175.1 Vicinamibacterales bacterium | reverse complement strand
TTCTTGGACCGACCGGGTCCGGCATGGATGTCGTCGCCCGCTTGATCCCCGAGCTGTGCCGGCGCGGGCCCGCGCGCTTCCAGGCCGTCAACTGCGCCGCCCTTCCCGACACACTCTTCGAGTCCGAGATCTTCGGCTACGAAAAGGGAGCGTTCACCGGGGCGTACGATCGCAAGCCGGGCCGTCTCGAGCTGGCCAACGAGGGCACGCTGTTTCTCGACGAGATTGGCGACATGTCGCTCATCGCGCAGGCGAAGCTGCTGCGCGTGCTCGAAGAGCGGCGCTTCGAGCGTCTGGGCGGACACCGGTCGATCTCGGTGGACTTCCGGCTGATCTCCGCAACGAATCGGCCGCTCGATCAGTTCGTTCGCGACGGCCGCTTCCGCGAGGATCTCTATTACCGGGTCAATGCATTTTCGATCCGCCTGCCTTCGCTTCGCGAGCGGCAGACGGACATCCCCGTCCTCGCGCAGCGCTTTCTCTCGCGGTACTGCGCGGCGCAGGGACTTCCGCTCGACAGCAAGGTCTTCTCGCGCGAAGCGCTCGATCTCTTCTCAGGCTATCCGTGGCCCGGGAACATCCGCGAGCTCGAGAGCACGGTGTCTCGCGCCGCCCTTTCCGCACCCGGGCGCGTGATCCGGGGATCGGACGTCGAATTCCTGCACCAGGCCATGCCGATGGCGGCGCCGGCCGGCGATCGCCTTCCTACGCTTGCTGACGCCGAGCGCGCGCACATCATGCACGTGCTGGATGCCGTGGACTGGAACAAGAAGGAAGCTGCGCGGGTGCTCGACATCTCGCGTGGCACGCTGTACCGCAAGATCGTCGAGTACGGCCTCGAGCCGCAGACGCGCGCCAGCGCCGAGCGGCGGGATCCGAGCACGATGCTGCAGAACTGAATCTGGGAATTTGGCAATCTGCAAATCTGGAGCTTTCACCTTCTACTGCATTCGGATGTGCGCGGGATCCTCGGTGATTCTCGAATGACTCCTGATCCAGCAAGAGGTCAAATTTCCAGATTTGCAGATGATCAAATTCCCAGAATCACTCTCATTCCAGCCAGTCGGGCCGCAGACCGAACACACCCGTCCACAGGAGCGCGACACCCGTCGCGCCGAGCAGCAGACTGAGCCCCTCCATCCACCAGGCGGATGCCCCACGCACCTGAATCACGACTGCCGGCGCCAGAAGAAGCAGTCCGGCGACGATCGAGACGAGTCGCCGGCGAACGAGGCGAAGGAGAGCGCCGCGAGAGCGACGGATGACCGGGGACACTGCGATAGCATAGTGCCTCGTGGCACTGACCCTGCCTGTCATCGACGTGCTCCCCGCCACGCCGCGAGCCTTTACCGTCTACCTCGGACTGCACGGCCATTCGCTCCCGTACCAGGCGGGACAGGCGCTGCTCGTCGGGTCGCACGGGAGTGAACGCCGCCGTCCCTATTCGATCGCGAATGCGCCGGAAGACTCACGACGCGACGAGCGGATCGAACTCCTGGTCGGCGTGGATGCGACCGGCAGCCCAGGTGCCCATCTCGCGCTCGAGGCCGGCAGCCTGGTAGACGTCGAGGGCCCGCTCGGTCGCTTCACGTTTCCCGAGCACCCGACCGAAGAGCGCTTCGTCTTCATCGCGGGCGGCACGGGGATCGCTCCGCTCAGGGCGATGCTGTATCGCGCGCTGCACTCGCCTCACAAGGCGATTGGACTCCTGTACAGCGCCAGGACATCAGTCGAGTTCGCGTATGAGAGCGAGCTGCGCGCGCTCGCCGACCGGCATCAGATCGAGTTGAAGCTGACGGTGACTCGTGAGGCTGCCGACGACTGGAGCGGCGCGCGCGGACGAATCGGGCCTGACGACCTTGCACCGCTCGTCCACGACCCGGCGACGTTGTGCTTCGTGTGTGGTCCGCCCGCGCTCGTCACGCAGATCCCGCAAATCCTCTCGAGCCTCGGCGTGAGCCCCTCGCGGATCCGCATCGAAGAGTGGGGCTGATTCGGCCAGACCTTCTAGGCAGCGCGGCGCCGCGCCGCCTGCTACGGCGTAACCTCGAGGCTCGACTGCACGTCGCGCACGCCAGCCACTCCGCGGGCAAGATCGACAGCGCGCTGCGCGTCACCTGACGAGTCGACGGAGCCGCTGATCGTCACAACCCCTCCAGCCGTCGTCACGTTGATCTGGTTGGCACCCACTTCCGGATCGTTCAGCAGGACGGTCCGCACTCGAGCCGTAATGGACGCATCATCGGTCGAGACTGGAAGACTCGCGGAACAGGCGCCGAATGAAACCGACGCGGCTACGAGAAGAGCGAGTGCGCTCAGGCGATAGCTGGTGATTCGTGTGACAGGCATGGCAATCCTCCGAACGGGCGCAAGCAGACCATCCACCGATGTGGATGCGTTTGGGAGTGCAAGCTAGATGCCCATCGCGTGGAATCCCGCATCGACCAGCAACACCTCCCCGGTGATCGCACGGGATGCGGGACTCAGCAGGAAGAGGGCGGCATCGGCCACTTCGGCCAGCTCGACGTTGCGCCGGAGCGGCGTACGCTCGCGATAGACCTGGAGGATGTTGGAGAAGCCTGAAATACCGGCCGCCGCCAGGGTCTTGATGGGACCGGCAGAGACGGCGTTCACGCGGATGTTCTGCGGGCCAAGGTCGGACGCCAGGTATCGTACGGATGCCTCGAGCGCAGCCTTCGCCACGCCCATCACGTTGTAGTTCGGAAAGACGCGTTCGCTTCCGAGATAGGTCAGTGTCACCACGCTGCCGCCGCCGCGCGAGGACATCAGCGGCGCCGTCGCACGCGTGAGCGCGATCAGGGAGTATGCCGAGATATCGAGCGCGATCCTGAAGCCCTCGCGAGAGGTCTGCAGAAACGCGCCGTCGAGCTCCGCCTTGGGCGCGAATGCGGCGCCATGCAGCACGAAGTCGAGCCCCCCGAACTCCTTCTCGATTCCGGCGGCCAGGTCGGTGATCTGCTGGTCGTTTGCGACATCACACGGAAGGATGAGCGGTTTCTCCAGCTGCTCGCCAAGCGCACGCACGTTCTCTTCGAGGCGTTCGTTCGGATACGTCAACGCAAGGCGGGCACCCGAGGCCGCCGCGGCCTGCGCCACGGCCCACGAGATCGACCGCTTGTTGGCAACACCGAGAATGAGACCAAACTTGCCGGACAGATCAGGCATAGGACGTCGTGAGGGATCGGGCACGCCTGACGTGCTCCGAAGGGTGAGCTACTTGGACCGCTTCCGTCCGGATCCGCGACGCTTTGAGGGCCCGGGCATCTGTGCCGAGCGGCCGGAGGGCTGACGAGAGCCGGCACGCATTGGTCCGTTGTGATTCATCCCGTTGCCGAACGGCGCCTGTCCGCCGCGCGGATGCCTTGGACGGAACCGATTGGCCCGACCGTTTCCAGCCGGCTGACGAATCGTGAAATCGGGGCCCTGCCGTGCGGGTGGCATCTGACCATCCAGCCGGGGCAGCGTGGCCCGAATCAGGCGGCGATGAGCAGGGCCTTCGATCTCGCTCGGCTGCTCGGCCTGATCGTCGCCGTCGTTCAGGTCGTTTGCGTCGATCACTGACTCCTGAACATCCGCCGCCGCCG
>JBFWPD010000468.1:0-3605 GCA_050250175.1 Vicinamibacterales bacterium | reverse complement strand
CGGTGCGCGCGTGCTTCTCGAGGCGATCGCCCTGGCTGTAGGACGTCGCTTTCGCCCCTTGCAGGTGCCGCCGATGGCGTTGAGTGCGCTTGCCCGCTGTGGAGTCGTCGCATGGCGGCTTGGAGTGCAGCCGGCACTCGACTCGACACGATTCGCCGAGTTGAGAGGCGAGGGGTTCGTGTGCACAGCCGACCGGGCATTCGAGCGGCTCGGGTTTCGTGCCGAGACGTCGTTGTCGGAGGGCGTGGCTGAGACCGCGCGCTGGTATCGCCAGCACGGGTGGCTTCCCTAGGCCGTGCGAACGGCGGTGATGCCCATCGACGCGCCCACACGCTCGAACAAATCGAGGGCGCGGTCGATCTGTTCCGTGGTGTGCGCGGCCGAATAGCTTGTGCGCAGCAGGCAGCGATCCGGACGGCACGCGGGCGGCAGCACCAGGTTCACGTAGACGCCGGCCTCGAGAAGCGCGCGCCACACGGCGATGGTGCGATCGACCTCTCCGATTTCGATCGAGACAATCGGGGACTCGGCTGCTCCGATCGTGAAGCCGGCGCGCGTTAGTCCGGCGCGAACGCGGCGGACGTTGTCCCACAGCCTTGATCGCAGTGACCCGTCTCGCTGCAGGATCGTCAGCGCAGCCTTGACTCCGGCAATGCTCGCAGGGGAGCCGGACGCGGTAAAGACGTACGGTCTGGCGGCGAAGTGAAGCAGTCCGATCGCTTCGTGATTGGACACGCAGAATCCGCCGACGCCCGCCAGCGCCTTCGAGAATGTGCCGACGATGACGTCGACCTGCCCGAGAACGCCCTGAGCTTCCGCGCAGCCGAGGCCGCGTTCGCCGTACACGCCGAACGAATGCGCTTCGTCCACCATCAGCGATGCCCCGGCCTCGCGGCACGCCGACGCGATCTCCACGAGCGGCGCGACGTCGCCGCTGATCGAGTACAGGCCTTCGACGACGACGAGACATCGGCTGCAGTCGGGGAGTCGTCGCAGCTTGCGTCCGAGATCGGTCGCCGAATTGTGGCGGAACGCGAAGACCTGCGCTCCGCTCAGTCGTGCGCCGTCGTAGATGCTTGCGTGACTCTCGATGTCTACCATCACGACATCGTCCGGGCCGCACAGTCCGGAAATGACCCCGAGGTTTGCCTGATAGCCGGTCGTGAAGACAATGGCCTGGCGCATTCCGAAGACCGCTGCGAACGATGTTTCCAGGTCGTGATGCGCCGCATACGTGCCGTTGGCCGCGCGCGACCCCGTCGTGCCCGCGCCCTGTCGCTCGATCGCTGCCGTGGCGGCCGAGAGCACCTCTGGATGAAAGCTCAGTCCAAAGTAGTTGTTCGACCCGCACATGAGCGTGCGCCGGCCGTCGATCACGACTTCGGTCGGACTCGCGATCTCGTCGATGACGGTGCTGAACGGGATCGGTCCGCCACCCGCCGCCGCGATGCGGTCGGCGATCGGTTGGAGTTTGTCGAGAAGTCGCATCGTCAGAGTTCGCGGCCGCCGTTGAGCAAGGTGCCTGCTTCGAAGCGGGCCCGCGTCTCCGCGCGCCGGAGCTTGCCGCTTGTCGTCCGTGGAATGGTGCCCGGGGGAGTCACCACGATGTGGTCGAGCTCCAGGCCGGCGGTTTCGCGGATTCTCCGCCGCACACGTTCGATGAAGTCGGTCGGCGTCTGGCTGGCGCGCGTCTCGAGGACGGCGACGACCTCGTCGGCCTCCTGGACGCGATTGATCCCGAACACGACGATGCCCGTCGGCCGCAGGCCCGGGAGATCCGCAATCGCCGACTCGAGATCGGGCGGGTGGTACTTGCGGCCGTGGCGGATGATCAGATCCTTCGTGCGGCCGCACACGTAGAGCTCACCACCGGCCAGGTAGCCAAGGTCGCCGGTGTGCAGCCAGCCGTCACGGAGCACTTCATCGGTGCCTGTTTCGTTCTCGAAGTAGCCTGCCATGACCGAGGGGCCACGCGCGAGGATGCGGCCGACGTGACGCTCCGGCAGCGGGCACCCTGCCTCGTCGACGATTCGAATCTCGTGCCCGGGAAACGGCCGTCCGCACCCCACGAGGCGCACCGCAGGCATGGAGGCCGTCGCGTCGATGGGCGTCGGCACCGCGATCGACTCGTGGACCAGCCGATCGGCGTTGACGAGGTCGATTCGGAGGCCACCGCGCGAGAAGGCGACGGCCAGCGAGTGTTCTGCAAGGCCGTAGCTGGGCACGAAGGCTCTTTCCCTGAATCCGGCTGGTGCGAACTGCTGCGCGAATGCCTGGAGCGTCGTGGCGCGGATCGGTTCTGCGCCGCAGCCGGCGACCCGCCAGTGAGACAGGTCGAAAGCGGCGATCTGGGAGGGTTTCACGCGGCGCAGACAGAGGTCGTACGCGAAGTTCGGCGCGAACGAGACGGTTCCTCGATATCGCGACAACGCGTCGAGCCAGGCGGTTGGACGCTTCAGGAACAGCGCCGGTGAAAGGATGACGACATCCGACCGCGTGTAGACCGCGGTCAGCAGCATCCCGATGAGCCCCATGTCGTGATACAGGGGCAGCCAGCTCACTCCGACATCGCTCGGGACGATGTTCAGCCCCTCGGGCCCGGCGATCATCGAGACGTTGGCGTGCAGATTGGCGTGCGACAACACGACGCCCTTCGGCGCGGCCGTCGATCCAGAGGTGAACTGCAGCAGCGCTGTCGCGTCGATCGGCCTCGGAGCCGGTTCGTTCAGTGCGGGTCCCGGCCGCAGATCCGCGATCGTCACGATCTGTGCCGCGGCGGGCAGTCCCTCGACGTCGAGCAGCGGTGCGACGTCTGCCGTCGTCACGACGGCTGCGGCGCGGCTGGCGACGAGCAGGTGGCGGGACTGACGCGCGAAGGTCGCCAGATCGCCGGCGTGCGCCGGCGGGACCAGTGGAACCGGGATGAGACCTGCCGCGGCAATGCCGAAGAAGGCGCGGACGAAGTCGCTCACTTCCGGCGAGATCAGCGCGACTCGATCGCCAGGCGAAAGCCCCCGCGCATGCAGGCCGCCTGCAATCGCGAGCGCTTCGCGCAGCAAGTCGGCATAGCCGATGGTTTGTGTGCGGCCGTCGTGCTCGATGGCGGTGATCCCGCGCGACGTCGTCGAGGCGCAGACGAGCGCTTCTGAAATCGTCGCCGCCGTCATGAGCGCCGGGCCTCGCGAACGAGCCGCTGGACCTCATCCGTTATCTGGGAGACGGTTCGGATGTGGGTGAGCGAGTTGAGGGGAATCGCGATGTCGAAGTGCTCCTCCAACTCGCCCACGAGCTCGAGGACCTGCAGGGAATCGAAACCGAGATCCGCCACGAGTTCGCTGTCTGGAGTGGGGTCGATGGGTCGTCTGCTCAAGCGCGTCAGAATGCCGAGGATGTCGCGCTCGAACCCGTCTGACGAGGTTCGATCCGCGTCTTGGTGGGCCTCGCGACGCATTGGACCGGATGCGTTCGACAGGCTGGAAAGCGTAACATGAACCTCACGGACGTGCCAGACGCCGCGTGCATGACGCGTGCCGATTTGGCGACTCCGATTCGCCGACCCAACCCTGCATGCAGACCTCCGACGTCACTCAGACCATTATCCTCGC
>JBFWPD010000467.1:0-3608 GCA_050250175.1 Vicinamibacterales bacterium | reverse complement strand
TGCGCGATAGAGCGTGACCAGGTAATTCGACGCGACGACGGCGCCGGCGTGATAGAGCACGCGCTGATCGTCGGCAAGGATGAAGGGCCGTAGTCCCAGAAGATCCGCGAGACGACGGCCGGCGCTTCGGGCCTCCTCGGAGTCGCCGGTGACCGCTCCCCACGCGCCGTCGAACTGCGTCGCATCGCCGCCCTGGCGGAAGGTCTGCAGCGGATGGAGGCTGAAACGCCGCACATGGGGCGCGAGCGAAGCGAGAGGCGTTGCCCCGCTGACGTGGGCGATCCATGGGCCGACGGGGAGCGAGGCGGCCACTTCGCTGATGGCACGATCCGGCACACAGAGCAGCACCAGTTCGGCGTGGCCGGCGTCCACGAGCTCGATGCCGCGCGACGTCAGGCGCGCCGCTGCCGCACCCCCGACGCGGCCGCGACCGATGAGATGCAGGCGTGTAAACATTGAGCGTCCGACCCATCCTACCGCAGCCGGTCGGAAGGGCCGTGAGCGGGAGGTGTCCAGATCCGGGCTGCCCGGAATGGACTCCCCGCAGTAAAGTGTAGAGTAAGGAATATGAAGCTGCGTACGATCTGCCGTTCGAAGATTCACCACGCGACCGTGACAGGGGCCGATCTCCATTACATCGGCAGCATCGGCATCGACGCCGGGTTGATGCGTGCCACCGACATCGTCCCCGGCGAGCAGGTCGCGGTGTGGAACGTCAACAACGGCCAGCGCATCGAGACGTATGCGATCCCGCTGCAGGAGGGGTCCGGACAGATCGTGGTCAACGGGGCGGCTGCACGCTATTTCGAGCCCGGCGACAAGATCATCGTGGTGGCGTTCATCGTGACGGATGAACCGGTCACGTCACGGATGATTGCCGTCGACGAGCACAACCGGCTCGTGCGCTACCTGCAGGACGGCGTCAGCGAGGAGCTCAAGCCCGTCGGTCCCGCGTGAGGCGGTTCGATCGCCCGGAGCAATCGCGCTATACTTTTCGTGTCGCCAAGCTCCTCCCCGAGCGGAAGGGCTTGGCTTTTTCAGCCCCGGAGATTGCGAAAAGTTTCACAACCTGAGACCCTGAGACCCCCTGAGGCAATGTCGACCACGCTCCTGCCGATGCTCACGTCCTACGAAAAGGAGCACCTCGGCGAACGTCAGGCGCTTCCCGAACGCTATGTCGGTCTCTCCGACGAGGAGATGGATGTTCGGATTGCGGCGGCGAAGAGGAAGCTCGGGCGCCGGCTCGTGATTCTTGGCCATCACTATCAGCGCGACGAGGTGATCAGGTTCGCCGACTACACCGGCGACTCGTACAAGCTCGCCCAGCAGGTGAGCAAGCATCCGGACGCGGAGTTCATCGTGTTCTGCGGCGTGCACTTCATGGCCGAGAGCGCCGACGTGCTCAGCGCACCGCACCAGCAGGTGATTCTCCCTGACCTTGCCGCGGGCTGCTCGATGTCAGACATGGCCGAGCCGGAGCAGCTCGAGATGTGCTGGCGCGAGCTCGAGCAGATGGGCCTCCAGTCGAAGCCGGGGGATCGCGCCGCCGTCGTCCCGGTCACTTATATCAACTCCGCGGCAGCGATCAAGGCGTTCTGCGGCGAACATGGCGGCGTGGTGTGCACTTCGTCGAACGCGGCGGCGACGCTGAAGTGGGCGTGGCAGAAGGGCGATCGCGTGCTCTTCCTCCCGGATCAGCATCTGGGCCGCAATACCGCGTACAAGCTCGGCGTGCCGCTCGACGACATGGTCGTGTGGGATCCGAACGAGCCATGGGGCGGCATGACCCCGGACGATGTGACGCGCGCACGCATCATCCTGTGGAAAGGGCACTGTTCGGTCCACACGCGCTTCACCGTCCGGCAGATCGAGACGCTGCGCGCTAGGCATCCCGGCATCCGGGTGATCGTCCATCCCGAAGTGCCCTGGGAAGTCGTCCAGGCGGCCGACGACGCCGGCTCGACGGAATACATCATCAAGCAGGTGAAGGCGAGCCCGGCGGGATCGACCTGGGCAGTCGGGACCGAGGTGCATCTCGTCAATCGCCTTGCGCAGGAAGTCGCACCGGACCGTACGGTGCTGTCGCTCGATCAGTTCGGCTGTCTCTGCTCGACGATGTTCCGTGTCTCCCCGAATCACCTGCTCTGGATTCTCGAAGGGCTGGTCGAGGGCGAGGTGCACAACCGCATCGTCGTGCCGGACGATCGGAAGGAGTGGACGCGCGTCGCGCTCGACCGCATGCTTTCGATCTCCTGACCGCCGACTCTTCAACTCACGCGGCTTGCGCCGCCCGCCTGCCGGAAGATACGATCCCGAGGTTCCAGGCGACAAGGAGGACCGACCAGATGGCTCATTCGCTTCCGCCTCTCCCATATGCCCACGATGCCCTCGAACCTCACATCGACAAGCAGACGATGGAGATTCATCACGGGAAGCACCATGCGGCCTACGTGAACAACCTCAATGCGGCGCTCGAGAAGCATCCCGAACTGCAGTCGAAGAGCGCCGAGGAGTTGATTCGCGGCATCAGCAGCGTTCCTGAAGACATTCGCACTGCGGTCCGCAACAACGGCGGCGGACACGTGAACCACACGATGTTCTGGCAGATCATGGGGCCGAATGCGGGCGGCGCGCCGACGGGCGCGATCGCGGACGCGATCAAATCATCGTTCGGCAGCTTCGACGCGATGAAAGAGCAGTTCGGGAAGGCGGCCGCCGGACGCTTTGGCAGCGGCTGGGCGTGGGTCATCGACAACGGCGGAAAGCTCGTCATCGAGAGCACTCCCAATCAGGACAACCCGATGATGGACGGCAAGAAGCCCGTCTTCGGAATCGACGTCTGGGAGCACGCCTACTACCTCAAGTATCAGAACCGGCGTCCTGACTACGTCAGCGCCTGGTGGAACGTCGTCAACTGGGCCGAGGTCAACAAGCGCCTGGTGAAGTAGCGGGGGCGGGCAGGAAGGGCCGGAAGGGCTGGACGGGCGGGTAGGGCAGGCGGAAAGAACGCTCTAGCCCACCTCCCGGCCCTTCCCGGCCTTCCTGCCTTCCCGCCCTTCTGCCCTTCCCGCCCGATCGTGATTCTTTTCCTCTTCCTGACTCATCTCGGACTCGGCATCGTCTTCACGCTGCCGCTCGTGTCGCGCGATGCCGGCGTGAAGTTCTTCCGCTTCAACGCAGGCATGGCCGCGATCCTCAATGCCATTGGCTATGTGTTCCTGCCGGACGACTACACGGGCGGCACCGCGCAGATCGGTCTCGTGGCGCTCGCTGTCTCGGAAGCAGCGACGATTGTGTACTGGGCGACCGTAGGGAGGACGCTGGCGTCGATTCGTCCCCTGATTGTCGGGATCGCCTGCGTGGGCGGCGTGATTGCCATCGTCGCCCAGGCCCTGGCGGCTTCAGCCGCGTGGGGCAGTGTGACGCAAACGCTGACCGTACTCAGCTTCCTGAGCTCCGCGGCGTTTCTCGGTGGCGCGTGCACGGCCATGGTGCTCGGACACTGGTACCTCGTGATTCCGTCCATGGCGGTCAAGCACCTGCAATGGATCGTGAAGGTGCACATCGGGTCGATGCTTATCCGGATCGTCGTCGTCGGCATCGCGATC
>JBFWPD010000466.1:0-3616 GCA_050250175.1 Vicinamibacterales bacterium | reverse complement strand
AGGTATGGCTCTGCACGTACAGACTGCGTTCGGATCCAGCCGACGCTATCGTACGTTTCTCGCCCGACAGCTGATCACGCTCATCCGCGCTCCATCACCTCTTCACTTGGGGCTGGCGGAGCCATCGTCGACAGGCGTGAGCTGTGGGCCCCGGAGTCCCGCAATCAGATCCTGTCGGATCTGGCGTTCTGGCGCGCGAACATCGGCGTGGCGTTCCGCTGGTAGGGAGAGTTCCTTTGGTCCAGCAGTCACGTAAGGGCGGCGGGTCACGGCCCGCAGCCCTCCAGATACCACCCGCCTCACGCGAACCAGAGAAGCAGGAACAGGAAGCCACCCGTCTGGCATTCGCGGTCGTTCAGTCGACCGTGACTTCCTGGTCCGACTCGCGCGGGTCCTTCGTGCGACATGGAGATTGCACTCGGAGATTTTTCCTTCGCAGACTGCTGCGCGGGTGTGAGACCTGAGGGGCGGGATTCTGACGCCGCAGAGGGTGAAGCCGCGTCACCCCTGTTAGGATGGAGGCACTCACCGACGCCGGGGTGGCGGAACTGGCAGGCGCACAGGACTCAAGGTCTTTGGCCTTCGCTGATCTGTCGCACTGACGAGAACGGGCAACGCTATAACCGATCAAGGCTTCGAAGAATGCGGGCGGGCGGGAGACAGGATCGCCTGATCCCCTCAACTGATTCCGTTTGGATACCGTTCGGGTCCTGAGACGGGCTCACGCGCGTGATTGTGGCCGGGTGGCGGAACTGGCAGACGCTGCGGACTTAAAATTCGCTGGTCGCAAGACCGTCCGGGTTCGATCCCCGGCCCGGCCACACCAATTTCTCGGGAAATGTCGCGCTCCGGCGCTTCGCCGTCGCCAGTTCGCGCGCCGGAGACGGCGACTGATCCCGTTCTGAACCCGTTGCCGATCTAGAATCTGAATTACCGCTTCTCTGGTGGTGGAGTCCACCCGTAACCGCCGCTCTAACCGGACGGCCAATGACTCCTACGGGCAGCCGTAGGAGTGTTCCTGGGCCGCTCTCAACTCCGGTTGGTCAGGAGCACGCGATGTGGGTGTGGCTTGCAGTCGGGATTGGTGGAGCCCTCGGTTCCGCCGCTCGTCACGGGGTGAATCGGTTGGTGCATCAGCACTGGCCGGCGCTCCGGTTCCCCGTCAGCACCGTTCTCGTCAACCTTCTCGGGTGCTGCATCATCGGCGCGCTGACCGGGCTCGTCGTGTCGGCGCGCCTCCCCATGCGTCCCTATTGGCGGGAGTTCGTCTTCGTTGGCGTGATCGGCGGGTTCACGACGTTCTCCACGTTCGGGCTCGATACCGTCACGCTATTGCGAACCGGCTCGGTGGGGCACGCGTTCCTCAACGTTGCCGTTCAGGTGACGCTCGGGATCGGCGGCGTGTATGTGGGGATGGTGCTCTGCGAACGTCTCGGACGGTAGGTGTTCAGTGAACAAGACCTTGCCGTGTTCTTGAATGAAAAAGCTCGCCATGGCCATTTCATGCAGCGTGCGACACGGGCCATCGCCCCATCGGCATAGCCCCGCTCAAAGCAGCGCGTTTGCGTCTAGCGACCAGCAGCTTTGCGATCTGAGTACCGTTGGCCAAGACCGCAACCGGGTTTGTAATGAGGCCGGCGACGCGGTAATCCGGCGCGCCAGATTCATGAGATCGGACTTCTCGCGTCGCGAGCCGGCGAGCCGTAATGCACCAGCACATGCCAGAGCTGCTTCAAGTGCTGCAACGCTTCTGCGTGGGGACCGTAGTCTCGCCACGCATCTGGTTGTTTGCGCAACGACGCCTCGGCGATTCCGATGACAGCGGCATCTAACGTCCCATCGCTACCGGCGATACGCTGCGCCAGACGCGGCATCTCTGGCTCACGAAAATCGTCTGGAACCTCGCGGACGTGGAGCCGAAACCCACAGTGCCATTGCAGCGGGATCTCGTATCTTGAGGCAAGCTCACGAAGGATCGTCCCGGTCGGTGTCGCCGCAAATGCCGGGTCGGCCACCAACAGCTCGACATCTGAATGCAGGTCGATAGGGCCATGCACCTGCGCTTCGATCTGCGTGTCGAGCACGCGACCCGCCTGCTCATCGCCAGGGTCCTTCCGTGGTTCCGCGAGCCTGTGGAGTGTTTCCAGTAGTCGAGCCACGGTCACGCCGGGGATCCCGAGTGTGGGTGCACGAAATGGCGGCCACGGTGGGCTCGCCATTCCACCCTCTTCAATCTCCGTAGACAATGCGGCCATCACGTTGTGCATCCGATCAATCAAGCCGAGGCGTTCAATGGCGCGAGGGTCCTCGCTGCCCGCGAAGGTGAAGGAGGTTCGCATGGACGCCGCCCGCTGCAACACGAAGTAGCACGATCCGAAACGCGGGATCGGGCCGTCAGGGTAGCGAACCAACTCCAAGGCTCCATATTTTTGGGCGGTCCGCATTTGTCACGTCCGCACTGTGGTAGGCGCCGCCGAATAACTTGCTCTCCCAACTATCCCGCGCTCCGCCACGGAATGCAGTGAGACTTCCGGTCGACAGTCCGGTCTCGAACTGATTGCGATATGCACCCTCGCCGAGAAGAGCTTCCGCCACCGTGACAGGTTTGCTGCCAAATCGATCCGGGTGGAAATGGACCACCACGCGGGCGTGGTCTCGAACGCATTCCATCGCGTCGGCGTAGATGTCGGCTCCACATCCAGCTCGCTGGAGGAGATCAGTGAGTCGTGGACGCACATCGGCCTCTCCAAGGCGCACGATGTCCTCCACATGACGCAGAGCCGCACGTTGTGCAGGAGACAGGCGGGCAAGATCGGAATCGTGTGGACGCATCTAGATCGGTCTACCCGACTCGGGTGCGTTCAGTGTATCCGCCGTCGCAGACTGAGCCCGAACCGATCCCCATGGCCTGATGTCGAACCGTCTAAAATCCTGTGGCCGCAAGGCCCGTGTGGATCGCCCCCCCATCCCCGGTAGAGTAGTTCGTCCCTGCGGAGGTGTCGTGATTCGATTTGCCAGAACGGCCGCATGCTCGCTCGCATTCTGCCTTGCCGTGCTCTCACCATCGTTCGCCCAGGGACCGGTGACCATCGTCACTGCCCGGATGATCGAGGACAGCGGCGCGCGAAACCTGAAAGACGTCCTGGTGACGTTCGTGCCAGGAATGACGTTCTCTCAGGATCACAACGAAGTGAACGTCGCGATGCGCGGTGTCTACGCGTCGTCGCAGCAGAAGTTCCTGATCCTGGTGAACGGCCACGTGTTGAACTCACGCTCCTACGTCGCCGCCAATCCCGACTTCAGCATCAGCCTGGACAACGTCGCCCGAATCGAGGTCACGCGCGGACCTGCCTCTTCTCGTTACGGTCATGGCGCACTGGCGGCCGTCGTCGACATCATCACGAAGACGGCCGAAGACATCGACGGCGTGCAGGCCGGCATCGGCGTCGGCACCGACGGCCAGGTGAAGCTCACGGGGCTCTTCGGCGGCCAGACGACGCGAGGCCATGAGGTGGTTGCCTGGGGATCGCTCTACCGGAGCGAAGGACAGGAAATCGACATCCCCGCGGGCCAGGACTACTCACGCGTGCCGTCCAACTCGATCGCGATCGCCGAC
>JBFWPD010000465.1:0-3627 GCA_050250175.1 Vicinamibacterales bacterium | reverse complement strand
CCGCATCGAGCCAGGACACCTGCCTCTCGCCATCGGGACTGTGCTCGTCTTCGACGATCAATCCCTGAGCGCGGGCCCTCTGTCGTTCGCGGGCTTCTTGCTGCCATGCCATATGCTTGTCGCCGAACACGCCGTCGATCGAGGTGTCGACAAACCCCCGTTCATTCTGATCTTCGCGGATCAAGATGTAGACCATCATGATGCCCCCTGGTACGAGACAGGCTAGATGAGTCCCTGATTACATTCCAGTGCAGACGCTGGCCCCAGGTGAGTCACTCGAGTATCCTGGCGCCGCCGATGCCTCCGTCTGACGGCCCCTCCCTGCCTCCCGGACTCTACGAGCGCCTGGTGACGCGTGCGATCAAGTCTGAGCTTGATCGACTAACGGCGGAGGGCACCGCAAGTATCCACACCGCGCCTGTCGATCCTGCGGAGGCTCACGCCACCCTCGCCCGGCACGTTGAGGCCGTCGTCGCCCGGGCGCTCCGCAGCCTGCCGGCGGACGTGCGCAAGACGCGACAGGCGGAGATCGCCAACCGCATCATCCAGCTGCTCGCCAGCGACGAAGAAATGAAGCGCAGCGTCGCGGATGCAGACGCCGTGGTGCTTCCGCCCGAGGAGCTCCACGCGGTGCGGCCTCGCACTGGCGACCCGGCACATGATCGCGACCTTCCACGCCCGCTGGTGCCACTCTCCGCCGCGGATCTGCTGGTCAACGCCCGCGGCGAGCCCGCCCTCGCCCACGCGCTTTCGCACGAGATCCCCTCGGCGGACAGCATTGACCTGCTCTGCGCCTTCGTCCGCTGGCACGGCCTCCGCGTGCTGATGGAGCCGCTCGCGGACCACTGTCGCGCGGGCAGGCCGCTCCGCGTCATCACTACCGTCTACACCGGGTCCACCGAGCGCAAGGCTTTGGACTGGCTGGTGAACCTCGGCGCGCAGGTGAAAGTGAGCTACGACACGCAATCCACGCGCCTGCATGCCAAGGCGTGGCTGTTCCGGCGCGAGACGGGCTACTCCACCGCCTACATCGGGTCGTCGAACCTGTCGAAGTCGGCGCTGCTCGACGGCGTGGAATGGAACGTGCGGCTGTCGGAAGTGGCTTCGCCGGACGTGCTGCAGAAGTTCGACGCCACATTCGAGGGCTACTGGTCCAGCCCTGAGTACGAGGATTACGGAGCCACGGCAGAGCAGACCAAGCGGTTCGACCACGCCATCGCGACGGGGGGCGGAGACGACGGACTGGAGGCGCCGCTCGCGTTCCTGCATGTAGAGGCGTGGCCGCACCAGCGCGAGATTCTCGAGAAGCTCGACGTCGAGCGCAAGCGCCACGACCGCTGGAAGAATCTCGTCGTGGCGGCGACAGGCACGGGCAAGACGATCGTTGCGGCGCTGGACTACAAGCGCGTGCGCGAAGAGAAAGCATTCGGGCCGAACCCGCGCCTGCTGTTCGTCGCGCACCGCCAGGAGATTCTCAAGCAGAGCCTTTTCGCCTTCCGCCAGGTGCTGCGCGACGGCGACTTCGGCGAGCTTTACGTCGCCGGCGAGGTCCCGGAGCAGTGGCGGCACGTCTTCGGCTCGGTCCAATCCCTCTCGCAGATGGACTTCGACCGCCTTCCGCCCGACGCTTTCGACATCGTCATCGTCGACGAGTTCCACCGCGCCGGTGCGCCTACCTACAGGCGCCTACTCGGACACCTGCAGCCGAAGCTGCTGCTCGGGTTGACCGCCACGCCCGAGCGGACCGACAGCGAGGACATCCTTCACTACTTCGACGGGCAGATTGCCGCCGAGATGCGGCTATGGGACGCGCTCGAGCGAAACCTCGTCTGCCCGTTCCAGTATTTCGGCGTCCACGACAACTCGGACCTGAGCGGCCTCCGCTGGACGCGCGGCAGCTATGACCTCGGCGAACTGGACAAGCTCTACACCGGGAACGACGCGCGCGTCGGCATGGTGCTGAAGCAACTGCAGGACAAGCATCGAGACTTTCGGACGATGAGAGCGCTGGGATTCTGCGTGAGCGTGGCGCACGCGGAGTTCATGGCAAGGCGGTTCACCGAGGCCGGCCTGTCGTCTCTGGCAGTATCTGCCGGCACCGACCTCGACAAACGCAGCGAGGCGCTCCAGCGGCTCCGCGCCGGTGACGTTCGCGCGCTCTTTGCCGTGGACCTGTTCAACGAGGGCTTGGACCTCCCCGAAGTCGACACGCTGCTCTTCCTCCGACCCACGGAAAGCGCGCTGATCTTCCTCCAGCAGCTGGGCCGCGGCCTGCGCCGCCACGAGGGCAAAGACTGTGTCACGGTCTTGGACTTCATCGGCCAGGCGCACCGGCAGTTCCGCTTTGACTTGCGCTACCGGGCGGTGACCGGCGCCACGCGAACGGAAGTGGAGAAGCAGATCGAGCAGGGTTTCCCGTTCCTGCCGGCTGGCTGCTCGATGCAGCTGGACCGGGTGTCTACCAGGATCGTCTTGCAGAACCTACGTGCGGCTATTCCATGGCAGCGTCCGAGGATGGTCGCCGAGCTGAAGCAGCTGTTGGCCTCGGACCGGTTCCGGGAACACGTGCCGACGCTGCGGGAGTTCCTGGGGGAGACTGGGCTGGAGCCGGGCGACCTCTACAAGTCCGGCTGCTGGTCTGGCCTGAAGCGGGCCGCAGGTGTCCCGATGGCAGCGCCCGGCCCGCACGAGGAAAGGCTGGGAGACTCAATCGAGCGGCTCCTGCACGTGGACGATCCTCTGCGAATTGCCGCCTACAAGCTGGCGCTGTCATCGCCGTCAACGGCAGGACTCGACGAGTCAACTCGCCGACTCCTCGCGGGCCTGCACTTCAGCCTGATGCCGTCGAGCGCCGCCCCGGACACGCTGGAGGAATCACTGCAGTTGCTTCAGCTGCACCCGGCCATCGTCGAAGAGCTTTGGGAACTGCTGCCACTTTTGGATGACTCTTCGGACCACCTCACCTACCCGCTGGACGAGGAAGTGGACTGGGCACACCGCATCCCGCTGTCGGTCCACGCGCGGCACAGCCTGCGGGACGTGCTGACAGCCTTCGGGAAGCTGACGGTGGGTGGGTTCGTCTACGAGCAGACGGGCGTTTTTCGCGACGACCGCACGAACAGCGACCTGTTCTTCGTGACACTAGAGAAGTCTGAGCGCGACTACTCGCCGTCCACGCTCTACAAGGACTATGCGATCTCGCCAGAGCTGTTCCACTGGCAGTCGCCGTCCTGGACGTCGCAGGCGTCGGAGACGGGGCAGCGCTACATCCGGCACCAGGAGCGAGACGGGAATATCCTGTTGTTCGTGAGGCAACGGCGGAAACAGGACGGTCGGGCGATGCCGTACGCGTTCCTGGGGCCGGCGGGCTACGTGTCGCATGAGGGGGAGCGGCCGATAAGCTTCGTGTGGCGTCTGCAGCGCCCGATGCCGGCCGCGATGTTCAGGGAGGCGAAGGTGGCCGCGGGATGAAGTATCGTGGCGCATCGAGGCGTCGAGCAAACGACGCCTGGCTCAAGCGCCCCCAGCCACCGCCACCGGCCGCACCTTCCCCTCGAGGGCCGCCACGAACTCCCCCACGTGCGTCATGAACGCGAAGTGCCCTGCGCCATCAATCAGCACGAGCGC
>JBFWPD010000464.1:0-3655 GCA_050250175.1 Vicinamibacterales bacterium | reverse complement strand
ACACGCCGACCGGTGCCGTGTTCGTCCACTCGGCCTTCGTTGCCGTGCTGAAGGCGCACGTGAGCGCCACGGGCGGGTTCGTTGATTACGGAGCGCTCAAGCAGGTCGCTGGGGGTCTCGACGGGTACATCGCCGCAATCGGAAAGGCCGACGTGGACACGCTCGGGCGCGACGAGCGCCTGGCGTTCCTCATCAACGCCTACAACGCCTTCACACTGCGGCTGATACTCGACCACTACCCGGTGGACTCGATCAAGGACATCCCGTCCGACCAGCGTTGGGACGCCAAGCGGTGGACGATCGCGGGTGGCACCTACAGCCTCAACCAGATCGAGCACGAACTCATCCGCCCAAAGTTTGCCGAGCCGCGGGTCCACTTCGCGCTCGTCTGCGCTGCCATCGGCTGCCCGCCGCTGCGGAGCGAGGCGTACACGGGGTCGCGATTGGAGGAGCAGCTCTCCGATCAGTCCCGGTACGTGCATTCACACGCCCGATGGTTCCGCCTCGACGAAGCCAAGGGAGAACTCAGCCTCACGGCGCTGTACGACTGGTACGGGGGCGACTTCACGCAGAAGGCGTCCTCCGTGGTCGCGTATGCCGCGCAATACTCGCCGGACCTCGTTCGCCTCATAAACGCCGGCAAGGAGCCGCGTGTCACGTTCCTGGACTACAGCTGGAAGCTCAACAGCGTGGCCAACCGCAGCCTGGCCGAGGGCGAGTAGGGCATCGCCCAGATGGTCCACTCATTGGGCAACTCCGTCATGCCACGCCCACATGGGCACCGATCGCACACTTTGGGCCAGGATCCCGACCAACAGATGCACACATCCACCGACGAACACCTCCTCCGCGATCTGCGACCTCTCGATGAGCACAACGCTCGGCTCCTCGAGGCGACCCATCCGCATCGGTGGACCAACCCGACGCCCTCGGGCCGTTACAACATGGTTGTCATCGGCGGCGGCACCGCAGGGCTCGTCACCGCTGCCGGAGCTGCAGGTATGGGAGCGAAGGTCGCGCTCATCGAACGACGCCTCCTTGGAGGCGACTGCCTGAACTTCGGCTGCGTGCCAAGCAAGGCCCTCATTCGGTCCGCACGGTCCATGGGCGAGTTGATGGGGGCACATCGCGTCGGCGTCAACATTGGAGCCGGGTTTGGCGTGGAGTTCTCGGCGATCATGGAACGAATGCGCCGGCTGCGGGCTGATATCGCGCCCCATGACTCCGCCGCGCGGTTCCGCTCGCTTGACATCGACGTGTTTCTCGGCGACGCCCGTTTCACAGGGCCTGACACCATCGCGGTCGGAGGACAGACACTGCGATTTGCCCGCGCGTGTCTCGCCACAGGGGCGAGGCCCGCGACGCCGCCGATCCCCGGTCTTGTCGAGGCGGGGTTCCTCAACAACGAAAGCGTCTTCACGCTGACCCACCTCCCGCGCCGCCTCGCCGTGCTCGGGTCCGGTCCCATCGGGTGCGAGCTAGCGCAATGCTTCGCTCGGTTCGGGGCCGAGGTCACGGTGATCGACATGGCCTCGCACATCTTGCCACGTGAGGATCGCGACGCCGCGGAGTTCGTGAGCCGGGCGCTCGAGCGCGACGGCATCGCATTCAAGCTCAGCGCCAGCGTCACAAAGGTGGAGCGATCCGGAACCGGTAAGGTGCTGCTCCTGAAGGTCGGAGCCACCGAGGAGCGGATCGAGGTTGACGAGATCCTCGTGGGCGTGGGCCGTGTGCCCAACGTCGAGGGAATGGGATTGGAAGCTGCGGGTGTGAAGTTCGATATCCGCAAGGGCGTCGAGGTGAGCGACGGGCTGCGAACGTCGAACCCCCGAATCTACGCTGCGGGAGACGTCTGCAGCGTGTACAAGTTCACCCACGCGGCCGACGCGATGGCCCGGATCGTGATCCAGAACGCGCTCTTCTTCGGCCGGGCCAAGGCGAGCCGCCTCGTCATGCCGTGGTGCACCTACACCGATCCCGAGATCGCGCACGTGGGACTCTACGAGAAGGACGCCAGCGAGCGCGGCATCGAGACGAATGTCATCAGCGTCGAACTCGGCAAAGTCGACCGCGCCATCCTGGACGGAGAGTCCGGTCTGTTGAAGGTTGTGCTGCGGAACGGGACTGATGAGATTCTCGGTGCCACGCTCGTCTCCCGGCACGCCGGAGAGACCATCTCGGAACTCACCACCGCGATCACACACGGCATAGGGCTTCGGAAGCTCGCGAGCGTGATCCATCCGTACCCAACGCAAGCAGAGGTCATCAAGCGAGCGGCCGACACCTACAACCGCACGCGCCTGACTCCCGGCGTCAAGAAGCTCTTTGAGCGTGTGCTCGCATGGAGGCGATGATCGATCCGGGTGTCCCCACACCGTCTTGTCGGCGAGTCGCGATGCCTGTCTGGATCGCCGGCGGATCGCTCATTGCCTATGCCACTCTGTTGTGTGTCTTGTCCTACCGGCTGCATTCGGCAGCTCTGACGCGAGAGAGTGCGCTCGTATGGATCGCGTGCTGCGGCGTGATCGCCGGTGTGTTGTACCTGCTCGGCATGTATCGATCGAGCGGCTTGCGCATCTCCCCGGTATGGATCGTGTCTGTGGCAGTCACAGCTCGCCTGGCGGTCTGTGCCGCGCCGCCGATGCTGGAGACAGACTATCAGCGCTATCTCTGGGACGGGGCCGTGACCGCCAGCGGCCTCAATCCGTATCGGCATGCGCCTGCGGATGTCATCGCGAGGGCGATCCACGGTCCGGACCGAGACCACCTCGCCGATCTGGCGTCTCGGGCGGAGGCAGGCCCAGTTCTCAATGACATCAACCATCCGCACCTCACGACGATCTACCCGCCGGCCGCCCAGGGTGCATTCGCCGTGGCCTTTGCTATCGCCCCTTTCAATCCACTGGGCCTTCGAGTCGTGTTCGCCCTCGCCGATGCCGCGACGCTGGTCTTGCTGTCGCGCCTGCTCAAGGCACTCTCTTTGTCGCCGGTCCAACTCGCCTGGTACGCCTGGAACCCGCTCGTTCTGCGAGAGGTGTACTCGTCGCTGCACATGGATGTGCTCCTGCTTCCGCTGATCGCGGCCTCGCTGCTTTCGGCTGTTCGGGCGCGGGGCACAGCCGCCTCAGTGTGGTTGGTGGTCGCCTCGGCCGTCAAGGTCTGGCCCGTCGCCTTGCTGTCCGTGATGCTGCGGCCCTTGCTCGGACGTTGGCGCCGACTCGCGCTGGCACTCTCCGTGGTTGGCACGCTCAGTGCGGCCCTGTGGCTGCCGGTGCTCGTGGTGTCGCACGATCAGACGAGCGGCTTTCTCGCGTATGGCCAAGGCTGGCAGAACAACGACGGCTTCTTCCGGGCCGGCATCTGGCTTACCGAACGGGCACTCGACGCGCTCCGGATCGAGCCTTGGCACTCTCACTCCATCATGCGAGTTGTCGCGGCCGCCCTCGTCGCTGGTGTGATCTTCTGGCAGTCCCGCGTTCCTTCCCGAGACGGCACGGATCTTGTTGAGCGTTGCCTCTGGATCGTTGGCTCCATCTTCGTCCTCAGTCCAACGCAGTTCCCCTGGTACTGGATGTGGTGCGTGCAGTTCCTGACACTGCAACCGTTCCTGCCTCTGCTTCTCTACGTCGCGTTGCTGCCTCTGTACTACGTCCAA
>JBFWPD010000463.1:0-3656 GCA_050250175.1 Vicinamibacterales bacterium | reverse complement strand
CACGGTGCGCGCGAGGATGTCCACCAGGTCGCGATCGGCGCCGGGCAGCAGGCCGCTCGTCATCTCGACGACCGTGACGGCGCTTCCCAGTGCGGCATAGACCGAGCCCAGTTCCAGACCGATGTAGCCACCGCCGACGACGAGAAGCGTCTTCGGGATATCAGGCAGATCGAGCGCGCCGGTCGAGTCCATGACCCTGGGGTCGTCCAGCTTGAATGCAGGCGGCATGGCCGGCGTCGAGCCGGTTGCCAGGATGGCATGCTCGAACTGCAGGGTCTCCGAGCCTCCATCCTTCAGCGCGATCGTCAAGGTGTTGGGATCGACGATTTCGGCGAGGCCCTGGATGTACCGCACCTTGCGGTGCTTCACGAGCTGTCCGGTGCCGCCGGTCAGCCGCTTCACGACGTTGTCCTTGAACGTGCGAAGCGCATCGAGGTTGACCTTCGGCTCGCCGAACTCGATGCCCCACGCCTTGGCCTGCTTCGTCTCGTGCAGAAGCTTGGCGACGTGCAGCAGCGCCTTCGAGGGAATGCAGCCGCGGTAGACGCACACGCCGCCGGGATTCGGCTCCGGATCGACGAGGGCCGTGGTCAGTCCGAGATCGGCGGCGAGGAACGCGGCAGCGTAGCCACCGGGCCCGCCGCCCACAACGACGACTTGTGTGGAAGACATGAAATTAGGGACTGAGGATTAGGAATCAGGAATGGAATTGGCAAATGAGAAACGGGCACTCAAACATGTCATTCCTAATTCTCAATTCCTAATTCCAAATTTTGTTGTCTCATCCTTCGAGCGCGAGCAGGAAAGGCTGCTCCAGGGCTTCGGCCACCCAGCGCAGGAAGCGAATGCCGTCAGCTCCGTCGATCACGCGATGATCGTAGGAGAGGGAGAGCGGCAGCATCAGGCGCGGCACGAACTGGCTGGTCTCCTTCGACCATACCGGCTCCATCTTCGCGCGTGAAATCCCCAGGATGGCGACCTCGGGGGTATTGACGATCGGTGTGAAGAACGACCCACCGATCCCGCCGAGATTGGACACGCTGAAGCAACCTCCCTGCATCTCCTCGAGCGTGATCTTTCGCGACCGCGCCTTTTCGGAGAGTGCTCCGATCTCGGTGGCGATCTGCAGGATGTTCTTCGTGTCCACGTCCCGGATGACGGGCACGAGCAGGCCGCGGTCGGTATCGACCGCGATACCGACATGCACGTACTTCTTGAGGATCAGCTGATCGGACGCGAGGTCCAGTGACGAATTGAACTGCGGGAACACACGCAGCGCTGCGGCGACAACCTTGACGGCAATCGCCGTGACCGTGAGATTGCCGCCGGCCTGCTCGGCCTTCTTCGCGTAGCGCTTCCGGAGCTCCTCGAGCGCGGTGATGTCGACCAGGTCGTGCTGCGTGACATGGGCCACCGTGGCCCACGCGTTTGCCAGATGCTCGGCGGTCTTCCGCCGCACGGCCTTGAGCGGCTGCCTTTCGATCTCCCCCCATCGTGAGAAGTCGGGCAGAGGTTCGCCCGTCCGCCCGTGGCTGCCCGCGGCGCCGGTGATGATGGCCTTTGCGTGAGCCTTCACATCGTCGATTGAGATGCGCCCGGCCTCGCCGGTCCCGGCGACGGAGTTGATATCGACACCGAGCTCACGCGCCATCCGCCGCACCGACGGTGCGGCGGGGGCTGCCGGGGCATCGGAGCGCGCGGGCCCGGCGGCGGGTCGGACGGCCCTGCCGATGTTCACGACGTTGGCGCGCGGTTGCGGCGGCTCCTCTTCTTCGGCAGGCTCCGGAACCGCCGCCTTCTCGGCCGCAACGGCCCGCCCGGCGGGCTTCCCGGCAGCCTTCTCTGGTGCGGCTGCCGGCGGCTTCTCCTCGGCAGCAGGAGCAGGCTTTTCCGCGGGCGCGGCACCGGCGCCATCCACGGTCAGGATAACCTGCCCGACTTTCACCTTGTCGCCGGGCTTGACGCTGACACCCGTGACGGCTCCCGACACGGAAGAAGGCACCTCGATCGTCGCCTTGTCGGTCTCGAGCTCGAGGACCGGCTGATCCTTCTCGATCGTGTCGCCGGGTTTGACCAGCACGCGGAGGACATCGCCCGCCGCGACGTTCTCGCCCAGTTCGGGCAGCTTGAAATCAGTGGGCACGTCGGTCGCCTTCGTCAGGAAACGGCCGGATTCGACTTCTCCGGGTTGATGTTGTGGGTCTTGATGGCCTGCTCGACCACCGATCGCTCGATCTTGCCGTCGCGGGCAAGCGCCGCGAGGGTGGCGACGACGACATAGCGCGCGTCGACTTCGAAGAACTCGCGCAGGCTCGCGCGGTTTTCGCTGCGGCCGTAGCCGTCAGTGCCGAGCGAGTGCAGCGGACGAGGCAGCCACTTGTCGATCGAGTCGGGAAGCGCCTTGACGTAGTCGGAGGCGGCCACGAACACGCCGGGGGCATCCTTGAAGCACTGCGTGACGTAGGGAACGCGTGCAGTCTCGCCTGGATGCAGCAGATTCCACCGCTCGCAGGCATGGCCGTCCCGGTAGAGCTCGTTGTAACTGGTGACGCTCCAGACGTCGGCGCCCACGTTGTACTGCGTGGCCAGAATCTCCTGCGCCTTGACGACCTCGGGCAGGATGGCGCCGCTGCCAAGCAGCTGTGCGCGCGCCTTGGCCTTCGGCAACGCGGTCGCCTTGAAGCGGTACACGCCCTTGAGAATGCCCTCGCGCGCGCCCTCCGGCATCGCCGGCATCTCGTACTGCTCGTTCATCAGCGTCAGGTAGTAGAAGATGCTCTCCTGATTGACGTACATCCGCCGGATGCCGTCCTCGATGATGGCCGCCAGTTCGAAGGCATACGCCGGATCGTAGGCGACGACATTCGGGACGGGATACGCCAGGAGGTGGCTGTTGCCATCCTGGTGCTGGAGCCCCTCGCCCGCCAGCGTCGTGCGGCCCGCGGTGCCGCCGAGCACGAAGCCCCGCGCACGCGAGTCGCCGGCGGCCCAGATCAGGTCGCCGATCCGCTGGAAGCCGAACATCGAATAGAAGATGAAGAAGGGGATGGTGTTGACGCCGTGCGTCGCATAGGCGGTGCCGGCGGCAATGAACGAGGACATCGACCCCGCCTCGTTGATCCCTTCCTCGAGAATCTGCCCGTCCAACGCCTCCTTGTAATAAAGGAGGGTGTCCATGTCGACCGGCTCGTAGGTCTGGCCGACATGCGAGTAGATGCCGACCTGCCGGAAGAGCGCTTCCATACCGAACGTGCGCGCTTCGTCGGGAACGATTGGAACGACCAGCTCGCCAATCTGCTTGTCGCGCAGGAGCTTTGACAGCAGCCGGACGAACACCATCGTCGTCGAGGCCTTGCGCCCTTCGGTGCCGCTCAGGAACTCCTCGAATGTGTCCGCGGCCACCGGCTCGAGTGCCTGGCTCCGGACCTTGCGGCTCGGCACGTACCCGCCGAGCGAGGCCCGCCGCTCCTGCATATAGCGCATCTCGGGGCTGTCGTCGCCCGGGCGGTAGAACGGGGTGTGGCCCACGTCGGCGTCCGAGATCGGAATGTTGAATCGCGTCCGGAAGGCCCGGAGCTCGTCTTCGTTCATCTTCTTCTGCTGGTGGGTGATGTTCTTGCCCTCACCCGCCTCGCCGAGTCCGTAGCCCTTGATGG
>JBFWPD010000462.1:0-3670 GCA_050250175.1 Vicinamibacterales bacterium | reverse complement strand
CGCCGTCGATCGTCAACGGCGCGTGACCATCGGTCGCCTGGATCCGCGCGCCCATGCGGGCCAGCGGATCGATCACCCGGCGCATCGGCCGCCTGGACAGGGACGCGTCGCCGACCATGCGCGATCGAAACGGCTGCGCGGCGATCACGCCGGCGAGCATCCGCATCGTGGAACCGGAGTTTCCGCAATCGAGCGCCTGGGCGGGTGCAAGGAGACGCTCCGGGGGAATGACAGTGACGCGCCGATCCGCGCCGAACTCGACGCGCGCACCGAGTCCCTCGATGCAGGTCAGCGTGGAGCGGCAGTCAGCTCCCGGCGCAAAGTTCTCGAACTCCGAAGACCCGCGGGCGATCGCGGCGAAGATGGCGTAGCGGTGAGCAATCGACTTGTCGCCAGGCACGCGCAGCACGCCGTGCACGCGTCGCGCAGGCCTTACGGTCGTCATCGAAACCGACGGCATCCCGCGATCTTACGTCACTCGGCTTGACATCGTCCAAGAGATGGGATGGTATTCAACGACACCCATGGGGTCCACGGGGCATCTGGCGGTCCGACTCACGTTTACCAGCGCGCTCGACATGACCGATTTCGTGCAGGTCGTCGGCGATCACGTTTCGAAGCTGGCCGGACTCGACGAAGATACGCTGCACTGGGTGAACGTCGCCGTCCGCGAGTGCGTGATCAACGCGATCAAGCACGGCAACAGGCAGGACGCCGACAAGCGCGTGTTCGTGGACTTCGAAGTCCGGCTCGACTCAGGCGGCCGTGATCTGCTCATCAGAGTGCGGGATCAGGGCGAAGGCTTCGAGTTCGATGAAGTCGCCGATCCGCTCGCCCCGGAAAATCTCCTGAAAGCCAGCGGACGCGGCATCTTCCTGATCCGCAACTTCATGGACGACGTGCAGCTCCGACGCCCGCCGGAAGGCGGCATGGAAATCGTCATGAAGAAGCGCGTGTCCGCCTCCGGGCCCGCCGGAGATCCTGTCAACGCCTGAGTCCGTGTCCCACAATCCTCTGTTCCTGACGACAGCGATCGAAGCCGTCGTTCGCGCCGGCGACGTCATGCTCGAGTACGCCGGACGGGGTGTCCGCGTCGACAAGAAGGGCCAGATCGATCTCGTGACCGAAGCGGACGTTGCGATCGAGCGCGAGTTCCGCACGATGATCGCCGGCCGATTTCCCGATCACGCGATCCTCGGAGAAGAGATGGGCGGCGCTGCGGCCGCGCCGCCGGGACCGTGCTGGGTGTTCGATCCGATCGACGGCACCACCAACTTCGCGCATGGCCTGCCGATCTTCTGCGCGTCGCTGGCGCTCGAAGTCGACGGGGTCGCCGAGGTCGCCGCGATCTACGATCCGTGCAGGCGCGAGCTGTTCACCGCGGAGCGAGGGCAGGGAGCAGCGCTCAACGGCAAGCGCATTCACGTATCGGCCACGGCGACGCTGATCGACGCCGTGCTCGTGACCGGCTTTCCGTACGACGTACACAAGCGGGTTCACGAGATCGTCGGCCTGTTCGGCTTCTTCGTCGGCCGCGCCCGTGCCGTCCGCCGCCTGGGCTCGGCGGCACTCGACCTGTGCTACGTCGCGGCGGGACGTCTCGATGCTTCGTGGGAAGTCGATCTCAAGCCGTGGGACATCGCGGCGGGTGCGCTCATCGTGTCGGAGGCAGGCGGCCGGGTCTCGCTGATGACGGGTGAGCCGTTCAACTCCCGCGGCGGACAGATGCTCGCGACCAACGGCCTCCTGCACGACGAGATGCTCTCAGTGATCCGCGCGCACCGGGCCAGCGTCCAGGTGTCGACGTAAGCGGACGGTCTGTAGCCCGCCAGCGACACCAGGTTCGACGGCACACCTCGATTTCTCAGCGATTTCAGCGCCAGCTCTGGCATCGCTCCTGCTATGTCCTCGCATGGGCCGGGCTGTTACGGCCCAAGGGAGCCAATATGCGTCGACCTCTTCTGTCACTGGGCACGGCCCTCATCGCGGCGCTTTGCCTGCCGTCTCTTGCGGCGGCCCAGCAGTCGTTCTCATTTCACGTCGGCGGCTTCACGCCGCGCTCGCTCGATGCGCGCAGCGACAACGACGTGCTCGTCCAGGATCTGTTCAACGGCGACTATGCGCTCGACTTCGACGTCGACGAGTTCAGGGGCGCGACGATCGGCGCCGAATGGCTGACCGCCATCGGCGATCGCCTCGAGGCGGGTCTGGGCGTCGGCTACTACAGTCAGACGGTGCCCAGTGAATATGCGTTTCTCGAAGAAGACGATGGGACTTTGATCGAGCAGGACCTGCGGCTGCGCATCGTGCCGCTCACGGCGACCATTCGTGTCTTGCCGCTCGGCAGAGAGGCGGCGGTGCAACCCTATTTCGGCGCCGGTCTTGGCGTCTTCGCATGGCGCTTCAGCGAGACGGGCGAGTTCGTCGACACCTTCGACGACTCCGTGTTTCTGGATCGCTTCTCCGGAAGCGGGACGGCGGTGGGTCCGGTCCTGCTCGGCGGCCTCAGGTTCCCGGTCGGCTCGTGGGATGTCGGCGGGGAAGTGCGCTACCAGCGCGCCGAGGGCGACACGCCGGAAGGAGAGTTCCTCGGCGATACGATCGACCTGGGCGGACTGAACTATCTCGTCACGTTCAACGTCAGGTTCTAGGCATTTGGTGATTGGGTGATTTCGTAATTTGGTAATTAGGGGCGGTCACCGCGTTCGCTGGTAGAGCGCCACCTGGCCACCTTCACATACGCGAACGAAGCCCTCGAGGAACGCCGGCGTCTCGCGCGCCGGCCCCACGAGGGCGTCGCGTCCGTCGGGCCGTTCCGAGACGACGACCAGTTCGGTCACCGCGCCTGCCTGCTGCAGGCCCATGTCCCAGAGCGCTGTGTTGCCTTCGTGAATGAAGTCGTGGATCGCAAAGCCCTCGTGTGACAGCTCCTGCATGTAGTGTCCGAGCGATCCCATGCTCACGAGGATCGGCCGGCCATCCCACTTCTCGCGCAGACACTCCGTCACGGCCTGCCGCTCCAGCGAGCTTGGCCTGTCCCACTGCGCCTCCAGAATCATGGGGGCCGTGGCCTCGAGCGGTCGAAGCTCGAGTGCGATGACAACGAGTGACGCGATGAACGCGAGCGGTCTCAGGCGCGGCCGGAGTCCGACGGCCATCCCGACGCCGACGGCCTGCGCTGCGATGAGCGGAACCATGTACCGGATCCGGAAGGGATGACCGCTGTAGAACGCGGCGAAGGGAAGTGCAGCGGTCGCCAGGAGACTCAAGGCCACAAGCACCGGAGCATGAGCGCTGCGACGAAGGCCGACCGCCAGCAACGCGACAAGCCCAATTCCGGCGAGCGCGACGAGCCCATGACCGCTCAACGCATCGAGGCCCCAGACGAGGCTGCGCACGACGGCGAGTGAACTACCCTGTGCGGGATTGTCCGGCACGAAGAATCCGCTCGACACGAACCATTCGCCGATGACGACCCGGCTGAACGCCATGAAGCCGACAATGGCGCCTGCCGGCCACAGCGCCATCGGCAGGAACGCATGAACGATGGACCGCCAGGCGACCCCGCGTCTCCAGAACACGAAGGCTGCGATTGCCATCGCCGCAGCAGTGGCCGGCCAGGCTTCGTAGCGCGTACGGCATGCCAGCGAGAACAGAATCCCGATCGCCC
>JBFWPD010000461.1:0-3677 GCA_050250175.1 Vicinamibacterales bacterium | reverse complement strand
TTCTTCACCAATGGCGCCGGAGACCGGAAGGCAAATTCGCTCTCCGACATCGACATCTCGGCAAGCTCGGAGACGAGCGGCCAGGTGAGCGGCAACCTGCTCATCACGAATCAGCTCGTCAGTGACAGCCAGCTCTCGTTCGACGCCTCCTTCCAGAGCGCCACGACGAGCGGGACCGCCGTGGCTGGCGGTGCGTGCCTGGTGAACAGCGTCAACAATCTGCATATGTCGTCGCCCTACGCCGACAAGGATCTCGCCTGAGGCGGAACCACTCCGCCTGCATCATCACCTTTCGCGCCACGAGCGACGAACGCCTGCGCAACCTCCGCTACGTCCTGCAGTGGCTCGCGCAGGTGGCGTCGCTCGAGATCCTGGTGATCGAGCAGGACGACAAGCCCCACCTCGACCCCGACGAGCTTCCCCCCAGCTGCCGGCACGTCTTCGTCTGGAATCCAGGCGTCTTCAACAAGTCCTGGGGCTTCAACATCGGCTGGCACGAAACGAGCGCAGACATCCTCGTGTTCTCGGACGCCGACATCCTGATCGGTCACGAAGTCCTTCGCCGGGCGATCGATTCATGCGTCTCCGAGTACGACGTCGTGCGCCCGTGGTCTGACGTCGTGGACCTGACCGAAGAAGAGACGACGTCGCTCATCGCCGGCTCGCTGGATGTTCCAGCGGTGAGTGAACCCAGGCGGCGCGGCCGCGCGAAGAAGGGCGAGTTTCCCCCCCTCTGCGGAGGCATCTACGTCATCGGCCGAGATGCTTACGAACGCCTCGGCGGCCAGGACGAACGCTTCCGGGGATGGGGCGGCGAAGACGATGCGATGTCGATCAAGGTGGGAACACTGCTGACCAAAGTGGCCCTGCTCCGCGAAGGCATCGCTCTCCACATGAATCACCCGCGGCACGCGGCGCTTCCGGTCAACAACATCGACTACCGGCACAACGTGTCACTGCTGCGTGAGTACCGGCGCCTGACGCACGAAGAGCTCGATCACTTGTGTGGAGAGCAGCGGCTGACGATGGGCGATCCGAATCGCTTCGGCTAGGACCGAGGTCTCATGGACCGGGCCTGAAAGCGTCTCAGAAACGGTGCGGCCCGCTGTGACGAGTGCGTATCGTGGGATCCACGTAGATCTCGACACCCAGATCGCGCAGCGACTGACAGATCCAGAAGTCTTCTGACAGGTAATCGCCGTCCTGCACGCCTACCTTGAAGACGTCGTATTGCGGCGGCTGTCCGCTCGGCGCCTTCACGTCGTCGTTCCTCAGCTCGTAGACGTCACCCCGCGCTTTCGCGGCCTCGACGAGCCGCTCCACCGCGGCGCGGGACAGCAGCATCGCCGCCGTTCCCAGGAACTTCACGCGCAGCACGCCATCGGAACCGGCTTCGATCACGCGGTTATAGTTGTAAATCCGCTCGCCGCCTTCGCGTAGAGTCTTGAGCGGTACGGGCGCACCGATGACGTCGCGGCGGTGCTCGAGAAGACGTCGCAGAGACGCTCCCTCGATGCCGACGTCCGCATCCAGGAAGAAGAGGTGCGTGAAGCTGGTCGAGTGGTAGAAAGCCGAGACGATGGTGTTCCGCGCCCGGGTAATGAGGCTTTCGTTCCCGATGGTCAGCAGGCTGAACCTGATGCCTGACCGGAAGAAGTCCATCACGGAGTGCAGGTAGTCCAGGTCGATCTGCGACCGGTACGCAGGAGTGCCGATCAGGACGCGGGGTTCGGGGACATCGACAGGTTCGGACATGACTTTGGAATCGGAGGCGGCCGACAGCATATCCGAGCGGACGCGGCGCGTGAAGTACGTGGCACCCGCCGAGCCCAGCGGGTACGGCGCCGCTGCGATCGCATACATGAACGGACTTCGCGAGGCGCGTGTGCCTCTGTCGTGGACGCCGCTCTTTCAGGGGCCACAAGGCTACACGGCTGCAACGTCTCCGCCGGAGGCGGTGCACCTTCTGTCCGGTTTGAACATCTCCCCGGAGACTGCGGCCCTGTACGATGCGGTCGCGGACACGCGGGAGGGCGACGTCTGCCTGCTTCACAGCGTTCCCGAGGTGTGGCCGCGCGTCCGGCAGTCGAAAGGTCCTCATATCGGCTACACGGTGTGGGAGACGACGAGCATCCCTCCCCACTGGCCCGCCATTGTCTCGACGATGGATCGCCTGCTGACCCCCAGCACCGTCTCCGCGGAGGCATTCAGGGCTGCGAATCTCTCCGTTCCGATTGACGTCGTGCCGCACATCTACCGGCCGGCGCCCGCGGCGAACGGCGCGCGCTTTCGGGCGGCGTATGGCATTCCGGCCGATCACACCATCTTCTACACGATCAATACCTGGACGTCGCGCAAGGCTGTGTGGAGCACGTTACACGCCTACTGTTCCGCCTTCACGAACCGGGATGCCACCACGCTCGTCGTCAAGACCGACTTCGTCGGTCCGGCCCACGAAGGCGACAGCGTCCTGAGGCCGGTGCAGCGGCTCGTCCGCGATCTGGTCGAGAACTATCCCGACGCCCCGCGTGTGTGCCTCATCGTCCGGTCGCTTGCTCAGGGCGAGATCGAGGATCTGCAGGCCGCAGGCGATTGCTTCGTCTCGCTGACGCGAGCCGAGGGATGGGGGCTCGGCGCGTTCGACGCAGCTTGCGCCGGCAAGCCCGTGATCATCACGGGGTGGGGAGGCCAGCTCGACTACCTGGGACCGGACGACGAGCTCCTCGTCGGCTATCGGCTCGTGCCTGTTCGCGATCGACTCGGTGCGGGATCCTACCGGCCGGATCAGAAATGGGCTGCGGCCGATCTGGACGATGCGGTTGCGAAGATGCGCTGGGTGCACGAGCATCGCGGCGAGGCGGCGGCACGGAGCGAGGCCCGGAGCGTCCGGCTCAAGACGGAGTTCGCCAGCGAGCGCATCACCGCTCGTCTGATGGGGATCCTGGGTGTCTGAGATCCCGCGGCGGTTTCATTTCATCTTCGGCCTGCGCCCGCAGGTCGAGCCATTTCACCTCGCGTACTATCTGTGCCTGGAGTCGTGCCGGCAGGTGAACGCTCCGGAAGCCCTGGTGCTCCACTTTCACCACGAACCGTGGGGACCATGGTGGGAGCGGATCAAGCCGCACCTCACGCTGTCGCGCGTGAGCCCGGAGCCATTCGTCGATCAGAGTCCCCGTTATCTCGATCACGTGGAGGGGCGGTTCATTCGCCTTCTGGGCCTCGAGTACGCGCATCACGCCGACTTTCTGCGCCTGAAGCTCCTCATCGCCGAGGGGGGCGTGTACGCAGACATCGATTCGCTGTTCGTCAGATCCCTGCCCGCCGCGCTGTACTCGGAGCCGTTCGTGATCGGCGAGGAAGATCCGGTCGTCGTGCGCGAGGGCCGGCCCCAGACCTCGCTCTGCAACGCCGTCATGATGGCGAAACCGGGTTCCGCGTTTGCCAGCGCATGGCTGGCGAGGATGTACGAAGTGTTCGACGGCACCTGGAGCCGCCATTCGTGCACGGAAGCTGCACGCGTGCAGGCCGGAATGCCAGGCGAGGTCCACGTCGTCCCGTCGCGCTATTTCTACCCCTTCATGTGGACGCGGGATGGACTGGCCGATCTCTTCGAGCGGCAGGTTCCGATCGACGACGACGTGCTGAGCGTGCACTTGTGGAATCACCTCTGGTGGGAT
>JBFWPD010000460.1:0-3679 GCA_050250175.1 Vicinamibacterales bacterium | reverse complement strand
CGTCGAATAGAGCGAGCATTCCGAGCTCCTCGAGGAGCGGATCGTTGTCCTCCAGGGAGCGCACCACGAGGCACTCTGTGTTTCGCCGACGGTTTGGGACGAGAAACGCGGCACTGCTTGCATTCGCGCTCCCTGTCACGAGCACGGTGCCATCGGTGCCCTCGCAAACGAGGACTTTGGCATGCAGATATGGCGTGATGCCCTCGCGGCGACCCACGCCTGGAATCAGGTGTCGTGCATCGACGAAGCGGGTCCCGGTCAGCTCGGCCACCCTCCTGGGGTTGGCCTGGACAGTGTCCGGATCGACGGCGACGACGATTTCGACGCTGCCCAAGTCTGCCCGGACGCGTTGAAGAAAGCCGAAGTCCTCGTCGAAGAACGGAGCGAGCACAAGAATGCGCTGTGGGTTTTCGGGAAGGCGAGTACGAAGCTGATCCCAGAGAGCCGCGGTTGTTGTTCGAGACCCCAGCACGGCAACGTCGTCACTGACAGAATGCAGTTTGGCGAGCCACGGTGCCGCCTCGATCGCCGCCTCGACGGACGCGGCGACTTCCGCGGGGCTCGCCGAGACGAAGTCGCGTAGGAGTTCCATGACGGAGACGAAAGCGCCGACGTCATCCTTCCGCCCCTTCGCATCAAACTCGAATCGGTTCGTGAGTTCGTCGTTCATCCCGAAGCCAGCCACCGTCAGGTTGTGACTCCCAACGAAGAGCGATCCCTTTCGCTTGCCGACCCGCAGCAGGATCTTCGGATGGAATGCGCCGGGATCTCGAACCGGGACGAGGGTGTAGTCGATACCGGCCCGTCTCGGCCTCGTGGACTCGTGCGCCAGCGCCTCCGCGCACTGCCGGGCGTCCATGAGCACCACGTTGTTGGAGCAGCCAGAGGCGACCAGGCGTCGGAGGACCACCTCTTCGTAGAACGGCAGGTAGGCGTTGAACGTCGTCGTGACCGAAGCCGAGAACCCGGTGTCGCGCAGAGCCTTAGCCAGCGAGAAGGTGTCCTGCGCATCAGCCACGCCGGCACTCCTCCAGAGCCGCCTGCCCCGCGTCGGATAGTTCGTACCAGTCCTCCTTCGCCACAAGCAGACCGAGGTCTCTCAGGATCTGCTCCGCGCGGGTCACGCGGGGCGAAGTGAACACCACAGGCGGGACCTCAACGACCGCGTACGAGCCGTCGAGAGGGCGGACTCGAAAGGTGTCTCGGTTCTCGCCTCTGAGCTTGCGGAGGGCAACGTGCAGATGCCGCTCGATGCACCAGCGACGGCCGAGCCAGGCCACCCAATCTTCGAATGGCCACGGCTCCCACTCGTTTGCCCATCGACGTAGCGTCACGAGATGAACATCGCTCGCTGAGAAGTACGCGGGGTCGAGCTCGAACTCTTGGTACGGATAGTCGCGCAGTCCCCGGGCCAGGAGGCTCAGCAGCAGCATCGTCGACTCACGAGCCACATCGGCAGCCGACTTGCCTTCCCGCGCGAGCGCTTCGAGGGTCCATGTTCGCCTGATTTCGTGCTCGGGTGCGGCCCACTCATCCAGTGCCGGCAGCGACTGGCGCACACGTTCCACCGCGGCCCCTACGGTGAGCCCGCTCCACTCTGCGCCAAACTCGTCGACCACCGAGCGCCGCAACAGAGCCGCGGCCTCGGCAGTTGTCTGCACCTGCCCGCCGAGGTCCTCCACCATCCGAAGCTGCGCCCAGAACAGCCCTTGGAGTGCGACAGAGAGAATTTCGTTCCGCGCGTAGACGCCCCAACCGTCGCGGGTACGTCTCCATGCCTCCTCAACCGCCCAGTTGGTCCCGTTCGCGAGAGCGCGAGAATAGGCTGACCCGCGAAGCAGACCCTCCAGCCATACGTCGGGCGAATCCCGATGCTGGTGAACCAGGTCCAGCAGCAACGCGAGTGAAGCTCGACGTTCGAGGCCGCCGTCGTTCTTCCACTCGTCAGTGCGGGCGAGGAAGATGTCGAGCAGCAGGTTCCTCTCGACCTCGTTCTGCTTCAACGAGCACGGGCAGAAGGCCAACAAGTCGGACAGTTCAGCCTCGCCGACACCACCGTCTTCCAGCACCTCGAAGAAGCGGTCGCCGGGGACAACATCGTCGAGTGCCTTCGCCAGGCCTGCACCGCGATGGCGGTCGTAGCCTGGTGGGTTCTGCCGGTCGTTGTCGACGTAGTCCAGGATCTTCAGATCCCGCAGAGGCCCGAAGTAGTACTGCCCGAGGCCCCCCAGGCGGTTCTTGAAGTAGCGGCTCTCGCCGTCGAAGGCCGCGTACTGCTCGATGTCTGTGACGACCCCTTCGGCGGCCGATGCGCCGGGAGACCGAAGCTTGATGCGCCCGATGGTGGCGGCACCGTGCTCCTTCTCGTCCTCACCGAGGATCGTTTCGTGGTAGGCCGCGATCAGGGCGATGAGGCATTCTGCTCGCCGAAGGACGCGGCAGAAGGAGTCCTTCGAGCGATCGGAGTATCGCTTCTCGAAGGACCAGACCAGCCACGGGTAGAACGAGTAGTACCGCGCACGGTCGGTGACGTTCGTGATACCCGGGAGCAGCTGGCCGTAGAGCGCAATGCACGGCGCCTGGACGCCCAGATGGTCCAGGCCTCGAATCGGCGGTGGCGGAACAACCCACCCTGTCTGCACTTTTCCGGCCACAGCCTATCCTCCGACACACCGGAGGCGACATCAACACGCGATCGCGGCCCCCGTCGACCTTGTACCTGCCCAGCAGCGTCACGCGCTGCTGCCCCGCTTTGAGAGTGGGCATCGCGGCGGGCGAAACGATGCTGCCCAGCGGCTGGAGGGGCGTCGCGGCCGTGCGGTATGAGGCCAAGATGAAAGAGACGACGACGCTCACGAGGGAGGAACTCTACGAACTCGTCTGGACGACTCCGATGTCCAGGTTGGCCGCCGAGTACGAGATCTCGGATGTCGGCCTGAAGAAGCTGTGCGCGCGTCACAACATCCCGACTCCACCGCGGGGATACTGGGCTCAACGAGATGCCGGGCGGGCACCATCTCGTCCGAAGTTGCCCGCATCCAAGGACAGGTCCCCCATCCAGCTCCGAGTGGCGACGACCGACGAGCACGTCACGGTTGCGAAGGATGCGCTCGCGCTAGCGATCGAGGAAGCGAAGCGCCCAGAGAATCGCGTCTCCGTGTCTGACCGACTTCGGTCGCCTCCACAGCTGGTGCGCGAGGCGAAGGACCTACTCAAGGACGCCACTCCAGACGACCTCGGCATCCTCGAGCGCCCTTCCGGCTGCCTCGACATCCGTGTCTCTCGGGGCCAGCTATCCCGGGCTCTGCGAATCGCCGACGCGCTGGTGAGAGTCTTCGACCGAAGAGGATGGGAGGTAGCAGTGCAACCTGACGGCACGTTCGTGCAGGTGGACGACGTGCCAATCGCAGTGACGATCGAGGAGGGCCTAGAGACGTTCGAGCTGCCGCCAAAGCCCGAGATCACGAGCAGCTACTCGTTTCACTACAACAGGCGCGAAACCGGGCGACGCCCGTCGGGGCATCTCACTGTGGCCATCCGTGAAGCCCACCACTTGTGGCATCACAACCAGCAACGGAACTGGCGTGGGTCGGAGAAGCGGGCGCTCGAGGAGCGGCTGACCGACGTGATCGTCGGCATGCTGAAGCTCTCGTCCGCGGTGAAGGCCGACATCGCCGAA
>JBFWPD010000459.1:0-3684 GCA_050250175.1 Vicinamibacterales bacterium | reverse complement strand
GACCGGCATCCGCATCCCGCAGCACACGCGTCCGCAGGTCCATCGAATAGGCCGCGGCCATCCACACCTCCTGGGCCAGAGGAGTACCATGGCCGCGTACTGAGTACAAGTGAAAAACGCTCTAGAAGACGGAGTAGACGATGCCGGCGCTCAGCATGAATGCGTTTGCATTCACCTCGCGCTTGTCGTTGCCGGCTGGGCTCTGCAGTGTGACCACAGGCTGCGCGAACATGTAGCCCGTGCTGACATTGAGACCGAAACGCCGGTTCAGATCGACCCACACCGACAACTCGGGTTTGACCACAAAAGGAAGGTTCGTCGAGTCGTCGATGCTTCCTGCCTGGAGGCTGTTGCGGTACGCATCGGCAAACGCAGGGTCCAGATGGAACGAGGTGAGGGCGAATCCGGCAAGCAGCGCGGCAGTGCCGCTCACACGGCCGAACGATCGTGTGTAACCGTAGCCGCCCATGATCGGACGTATCCGGAGCCTGCCGAACTGCTGAAAGCTGCCGTCTACTTCTTCCTCGACGTCAGCGCCATACCAGTTGAATCCAACCTTCCATTGCCAGCCTTCGTCGGCGGTTCCGAGGCGAATGAGGGGGCCGAGGCGGGCGTGACCGTCGACGTGGTCGTCGACAGCGCCAACCGGTCCGCCGCTGATGCCGATCGCGAAGGTGTTCCCGGTCTGCGCGAGCGCGATAGACGGACCGGCGAGCAGAAGAAGGATGGATACGGAAATCAGGAATTGGGAATTAGGAATTGGGAAGGAAATGGGCAGTGGGATGACGGAAAGAACGCGGGAACTGAGACGGGAAACGGGGAATGAGCCAGTGCCTTGGGGAACCCCAGTCCCCCATCTTGAATTCATGATTCTCAATTCCAAAATTCCTGATTCAGTACGTTCGCCTCGCGACCCATTCCTTCAGCAAGGAGTCGACGACCACGTAGTGATCGCTGTCGCGGGCGATGATGTCGTCGCGGACGAGCGCTCCAAGCGCCGCCTGCACGGTCGAGGTGCCGCCGAGCCTGTGGCGCGTCCTGGCATCGGCGGACAGAAGCTCCCGTCCGTCTTCAAGCACCACTGCGCGGAGCGCCGCGCGCTGCCCCAGCGTCAGGCGCTGCCAGACGCCTTCGAACATCATCTGGTGCTCGGCGAGGAGACGCCGGAGCGCCTGGTGCAGATCGTCCAGCGTGGCACGGCGGCGGGCCTGTGCGCGAACCTCGTCCCAGGTCTCGTGCGCGAGGCGCTGCACGTCGTACGGGAGGTTGCCTGCAAGGTCCACGATGGCCGCACCGAGCCCTTCTTCGGCGCGGATGCCCGACTTCGCAAACTGACGATCGATGAACTCGGCGAACTCGCCGGCAGGGATCTTCTGGAGACGCATCACCGGGCCCGCCTTGTAGAAGGGCCGCTTGTGCTCGAGCATGCGTTCCATGAGGCTCGGTTCCGAACCGGCGAATACGTAGCCCACTTCGTTCTGATGCTGCACCGCGGCTCGCAACGCGCCTTCAATCGATCCGCCGTTGAACTCCGCTATCGCCTGGAACTCGTCGAGCGCGACGATCACCCTGCGTCCATGCGTTTCGGCCAGGCGCGCCGGGAGGGCGAATACTTCCTGGGCAAGGCGTGAGATCTCCCGCTCGGTCCGGGCGGCGGGGAAGGAGACACCGAGTGTCCGGCCCGGCTCGGCGCGTACCTCCGCCTGTACCGACCGGATGGCGTCGCGCAGCCAGGTCCGTGCCTTCTCCGCCCTCGTTTCGGCGGCGACCAGGGCGCGAGCGTAGCCCTCCAGGAACGCGACATACGAGCTGAAGCTGCCGACCGTCACCTCGACCGTCAGCGCTCCGCGCTTCGTCATTGCCGCGAGGGCATGCCGGATGAGCGACGACTTGCCATACCGGCGCGGAGAGATCAGGAAGACCTTCTGAGCCGCGGCCAGGTCGCCCACGAGGCGGTCGAGCTCGGCGACGCGGTTCACGAAAGCCGCTGCGGGGACGACTTCGCCGTAGACAAAGGGATTGCGCATTACGTTAAATCACGTAGTGGATACGTAGTATAGCGTAACGGGTCAGAAGTCAGGCTTCAGGCTACGGGCTCCAGGCTCCAGGCCTGTTTGGGTTGGCAGTTCGTCGCGCGGGAAGCAGCGAAGCCAGCGTGACGCAGCCAGGCCCGGAGCCTGTAGCCCGAAGCCTGCAGCCTTTCCTGTAAGCCCGAAGCCTCTCCTGTAAGCCAGGAGCCCGTTACATCGTGTCCGCGAACTGGTAGTGCGGATTCCGCTCGGCTGTATACCGCAGCTCCCACGTGGACTGGAAGATCAGGACGGGGCGCTCGCGACGATCGACGGCGCTCAGCACGCCCGAGCTCGGCAGCACGAGATCAGGCGGAGTGCCGTCGAGGGGAACCGGCCATCTCGCCGCCACGTGCGGGAGAGGATCGACCGTGCACTGGATGCCGTACTCCGAATCGAGGCGCGCGTTGACAACGTCGAGCTGAAGGGCGCCGACGACGCCCACGATGGGATGGCGGACGCCCGTTCGCGGGATGAACACCTGAATCAGCCCTTCTTCCTCCAGCTGCCGCACGGCTTCGTCGAATTTCTTGTGCCGCATGTCCGTGGGCCGCAGATAGGCGAACCGCTCGGCAGGAAACTGGGGAATCGGAGGAAACGCCACCCTTCGTCCGGCATAGAGCGTGTCGCCGATGGCCAGCCGGCCTGGATTCACGAGGCCGACGACGTCTCCGGGATAGGCCTCCGGCACCGTTTCACGGTCGCGCCCGAAGAATCGGTAGATTCGCGTCAACCGGATCTCGCTGTCGAGCCTCGGATTGATCACCGGCATGTCCTTGAGGAGCCGGCCCGAGCAGATTCGGAGGAAGGCGACGCGGTCCCGGTGCCGCGGATTCATGTTCGCCTGAATCTTGAACACGAATCCGGCGAAGTCGGGATCTTCTGGCGCCACGGGCCCCACGTTGCTCACGCGCGGGCCCGGCGAGGGCGCCAGGTCGAGCAGCGCGCGGAGAAAGGGCTCGACGCCGAAGTCGTTCAACGCGCTGCCGAAGAACACGGGCGTCTGCTTCGCCGCGCGGTACGCGGTTGGGTCGAAGCGGGTGCCCGCGCCGGAGATCACATCCACCGCCTCGATGAGCGCCTGCTGACGCCGCTCACCCACAATCTCCTGGACCGTGGGATCGGCCGGATCGGAGACCGCCGTGGCCGAGGTTCGCCTGCCGCGCTGCTGCCGTTCGTAGAGGAGCAGGCTGCGGGCTTCGAGGTCGTACACGCCGCGGAAGTCGAGGCCATCGCCGAGCGGCCAGTTCATCGGGGCGGCGGCAATCCCGAGCACGCGCTCGATCTGATCGAGAAGCTCGAACGGATCGAGTGACGGCTGATCGAGCTTGTTGATGAACGTCAGCACCGGCAGGCCCCTCTGCCGGCACACCTCGAACAGCTTCATCGTCTGGGGCTCGACGCCCTTGGCGGCGTCGAGGACCATTACGACGCTGTCCACGGCAAGGAGAGTGCGGAACGTGTCCTCGCTGAAGTCCTGGTGGCCCGGGGTGTCGAGCAGCGTGACGTGGTGGCCATCGAGCTCGAACTCGAGGGCAGCCGCGCTGATCGAGATGCCGCGCTGCTGTTCCATCTCCATCCAGTCGGAGACGGCGTGCCGCTGATTGCGGCGGCC
>JBFWPD010000458.1:0-3706 GCA_050250175.1 Vicinamibacterales bacterium | reverse complement strand
CATTCCTGCATATCGGATTCACAACACGGCCAGTGACGGACGGTATCGCATCGAAAAGGAAGTACTGACCGACCCCTGGCGCGACGTGCTTCTTCAGCGAATCCGTTTCGTGCCGCTCGTGGGCGCACTCGCCGATTTCCGCCTGCACGTGCTCCTGGCGCCGCACCTCGCAAACCGGGGCAGCGGCAATACCGCGTGGGTTGGCGACTACAAGGGGACCCCGATGCTGTTCGCTGAACGGGACCACCACGCTCTCGCGCTTGCCAGCACGGCCCCGTGGCTCGCCAGGTCGGTCGGATTCGTCGGCGTGTCTGACGGATGGCAGGACCTGAGCGCCAACAGGCGATTGAAGCAGATCTACACGCGCGCCGAGAATGGGAATGTGGCGCTTACGGGCGAGATCGACCTTGTGTCCACGAGCGGCACGTTCGCGATAGCCCTCGGCTTCGGTCCGACACCGATGGAAGCGGGCCAGCACGCGCTGATCAGCCTCCTGGAGAACTTCGACGACGTGCAGGCGGCATACATCCGCGGCTGGCAGGCCTGGCGTGCGAGTCTCAAAGGCGGCGTACCTCCAGAAGCGCAGAGCCGGCTGTATCAAGTCAGCACGGCACTCATGCGGACCCACGAATCGAAGCGCGTGGAAGGCGGGATCATCGCGAGCCTGTCGATCCCCTGGGGTTTCTCCAAACCCGACGACGACCTGGGCGGTTATCACCTGGTGTGGCCGCGCGACCTCGTGGAATCGGCCGGGGGCTTCATCGCCATGGGTGCCCACGAACACGTCAGGCGCGTGTTGCGATATCTCCAGGTGACGCAGGAAGCCGATGGCCACTGGTCGCAGAACATGTGGCTGGACGGCACGCCCTACTGGCACGGCATCCAGATGGACGAGACGGCGCTGCCCATTCTGCTTGTGGATCTCGCGTATCGCAACGGTGTCCTCGACGATGAGGAGCGAGAGGCATTCTGGCCAATGGTCCGGCGCGCCGCCGGTTTTCTCGTCCGTAGCGGACCAGTGAGTCCGCAAGATCGCTGGGAAGAGGAGCCTGGCTATGCGCCGTTCACTGTCGCGACCGAGGTGGCTGCCCTGGTTGTGGCCGCCGAGCTCGCAGCAGCCAATGGCGACGAGACCGTTGCGACCTACTTGCTCGAGACTGCCGACGCCTGGAACGCGAGCATCGAGCGGTGGCTGTACGTCACAGGGACCGAACTGGCGCGTCAGCACGGCGTCGACGGGTACTACGTTCGTGTGGCCGAGCCCGATCGCGCTGATGCACCATCGCCGTGCCTCGGATTCGTCCCGATCAAGAATCGTCCTCCCGACCAGGCCACCGGACCAGCGGCCCTGATGGTCAGCCTCGATGCGCTGGCGTTCGTGCGATTCGGTCTTCGCGCTCCGGACGATCCGCGGATTCTCAACACGGTGAAGGTGATCGACGCCACGCTGAAGGTCGAGACGCCGCGAGGTCCTGCATGGCGCCGGTATCAGGGTGATGGATACGGCGAACACCCCGATGGAGAACCCTTCGACGGAAGAGGCATGGGCCGCGCCTGGCCGCTGCTGACTGGCGAGCGAGGCCATTACGAGCTCGCCGCTGGGCGGACCGACGTCGCGGCTCGGCTCGCCGAAGCGATGGAGGCGTTTGCGGGTGAGAGCGGTCTCCTTCCCGAACAGGTATGGGACAGTGCCGACATTCCTGACCGCGAGCTCTTCATCGGCCACCCATCCGGGTCCGCGATGCCGCTCGTGTGGGCGCACGCCGAGTATGTCAAGTTGCGTCGGTCGCTGTGGGAGGGCGCGTTCTTCGATCGCCCTCCGCAGACCGTAGAACGCTACGTCGTGCAGGGCGTCACCTCGACGCTTGTCGTCTGGCGCTTCAATCTCAAGGTTCGAGTCATGCCGCCGGGTGTGGCACTCCGGGTCGAGACGCTGGCGCCTGCCATCGTGCATTGGAGCGCCGATGGCTGGAGCACGGTGCACGATACGGCGGCCCGCGACACGAAGCTCGGAGTACACGTGGCGGACCTCGACACGCGTCACCTGCGTCAGGGCGACCGGGTGGACCTCACCTTCTACTGGCCTGAAGCGGATCGATGGGAGGGAACCGACTTTCTCGTGGGCGTCGAGTGAACGGCGCACACGTCCCCGGCTGAACAGAAACGGCGTCCCGTTGGGATCCCGACCGACTGATGCACGGTCTGCCCGACGAATCAGGGTGATGATGCTGAAATTGAAACGCGCTTATGAGCCGAAGTCGCGATCCGACGGCACCCGTCTTCTCGTCGAGCGCCTGTGGCCACGCGGCCTCTCGAAGGACACGTTGCGCATCGATGCGTGGCTCAAAGACGTCGGACCCAGCACGAAGCTGCGACAGTGGTTCAACCACGATCCGGACAAGTGGCCGGCGTTTCGCGCCCGCTACTTCCGTGAGCTCGATTCCAGGCCGGAAACGTGGCGGCCCATCGTATCGGCTGCTCGCCGAGGCACTGTCACGCTCGTCTACAGCTCGCGCGACACGCTGCACAACAATGCGGTTGCGCTCAAGGACTACCTGCAGTCGAAGATTCGCAGGGCGAGCGGGTGATCCGTCTGTGCCACGGCCCGTGCGGAATCTGAATCGACCGTCGCGCGGAGGCGCCGAAGCGCGGTCCTCGATCATTCTCCGGCCGGTGCCGCCATTTCGTCTTGACTTCACCGTGTGGGCCTTACGCCGCCGCACGCGGAACGCGATCGACCGATGGGATGGTACGACCTACCGTCGCATCGTGATGCTGGGGCGTCGGCCCACTGAAGTTGCCGTGCGTCAGAAAGACCAGTCCACGGGGCCGCGCCTGATTGTCACTGTGATGCCGCCCATTCGGACGCAGCTCGACAGGCAACGCCTCCGCAGCACGGTTGACTGTCTCCTCGGAGTGAGTGTCGATCTCGCCCGGTGGTACCGAATGGCGGAACGGGATCCGCACCTGCGAGCGCTCGCGCACCGGTTTCGCGGTGTGAAGCCGCCACGATTTCCCACGCTGTTCGAGGCGCTCGTCAATGCCGTCGCCTGTCAACAGTTGTCGCTCGTGGTCGGGCTGGAGCTGCTCAACCGGCTCGCGGTCAAGTGCAACGTGAAGCGCACGGCAGGAGACGGCAGCGGGCACTACGCGTTTCCCGCTCCGCGCGATCTCGCGCGTCTATCGCCCGCCACGTATCGGGCGATTGGTTTCAGCCGTCAGAAAGCGCGCGCGCTTCGGACGCTGGCGCTGGGTGTCGAACGCCGTGACATCGATCTCGACCGGCTGACGAGCGTTGACGACATCGAGGCGTCGGCGACGCTACGCCAGTTGCGGGGCGTGGGGCGATGGACGGCCGAGTACGTGTTGCTGCGAGGGCTTGGCCGGCTGCACGTGTTTCCTGGGGACGATGTCGGTGCTCAGAAAAGCCTGGCTCGCTGGCTCGGCCGTTCATCGCCGCTGGACTACGCCGGTGTGCAAAGGGCGACGCAGGCATGGCGTCCGTATGCCGGACTCGTGTACTTCCACCTGCTGCTCGATGGCTTGTCTCGATCGGGCGATCTGGAGCTTGCGGTTCGATCATGACGGCTGCCTGAGCTCGGGTCGGCCGCCTTGCGAGGTTCATCATGTCAGAAACACCGGATGAAGCACCCCAGCGGCGGCCACACTCGAAGCCTGCAGCGGGGCCCTATCTCGAGCTCGATCT
>JBFWPD010000457.1:0-3711 GCA_050250175.1 Vicinamibacterales bacterium | reverse complement strand
AACCCCGACCGGGAACGGATTCTATCGCGACCGTTCCGCGGATGTCGCGCACGCGTTCCTTGATGACCACGGGACCGCGTCTCATCGCATCAAGCTCTGCCATGCTTCGGCGGCCGGAAAAGTCATAGCCCGATCCATCGTCATCGATCACGATGCGGCAGGCGGCCGACTCAACAGCCATGCGGATGACGACATTGCGCGCGCCGCTGTGCTTCCGGATGTTCACGAGCGACTCCTGCACGATTCGGACAATCTGCCGGCGCGTCGATGGTCCAAACGGCGTGGCAGTCCCGTCCGACACGAACACGGCCTTGATCCCCGTATCTTTTCTATATCGGTCCACAATATCGTTCAGATAGTCGCCGAGATTCGGTCCTGGATCCGGGGGCTTCATGTGCTGCAGCAGATCCCGCAGCGCGAGTACTTCGTCGTGCACGAGATGCTGGAGCTCACCCACTTCACGCTCCGCCTCGGGCGACACCGGCGCCAAGTGACGCTTCAGCACGTCGAGACGCATCTCAACGCCCACCAGTGACTGGATGACGCCGTCGTGCAGCTCGCGGGCAATGCGTGCCCGCTCGATCGCGCCGATCTGATGCCGAAGCCTGCGCATGAGATAGATCTCGTGAAACGCGGGGCCCACTTCGCGCACAAGCCGCTGGAGGAACTGAAGAGCCCTCCTCCGGGCGGCCGCAGCCGGAACATCCACGAGGTAGAGACGCCCGGTCCACTCCTCGTCGAAACGGAAGGAGGCGCTGAGCAGCGTCCGAAACGGGTGCTGCGTCTGGAACCGTGATGGGATCTCGACCGTCTCCTCCACGCGTCCGAGCTCGGCATCGAGCGCGACGATCTCGATCTGCTCCAACCCCTTCGCCGATCGCCTGGTGGCGGACCATACAGGAGAAGACGCAAACAGGTAGACAGGCTTGGTGTCTGCGTTCAACTCGATGCTGCTGTAGCGAATCGCCTTCTCGCGCGGGATCCTGGCGCCGGTTGTCAGGAACAGCCGGCCGGTCTTGATCTCCTCGGCGACCATCACGAACTCGCGCGCCGAGAATATACGGATCATTTCGGCCGCGGCAGCGCGCAGGGAACCACCGAGCCCGCGTTCGCGCTGGACGCTTCCCATCAGGCTCGCGGTGCTCGACGCCTCATAGCTCAGGACCTTTTCCTCCTCCCCGAGGTAGCCAAGGAGCCACGCGAACATGAGGAAGTTCAACAGCCAGAATGCCGCACCGCTCGAGACCAGCGCGTCCCCGAATGCGGGTCCGTACGCCGCAAGGTTGCCCGATATCGCCACCTGAAAGATCACCAGCACCGAGACGGCGATGGCCGTCGCCAGCGTCTCCCACAGCCCCCAGCGATACGCGGCGGCAACGACCGCAAACAGGTTGAATGCCGAGAACGCTCCCAGCCGGCCGTCGACGATCGTCGTGCCGAGCGCTGCCCAGGTCAGGTCGAATACGTGCATGCCGACGCCGAGCATCGGACTCATGCGCTTCCGCACCCTGAGCGCCGTCAGGAGCACCAGGCTGTAGGCGAGCAGCAGGAGGACCTGGAGCGTGCGTCCAGGCAGCAGCACCGCCGCCGGCTCTTCCGCCGGACTGAATGCGAGGGCGGCAACCAGTCCGAGTCCGAGGATCACCCGCGCGGTCGCGAGGACGTACTCCACGCGGTACAAGTCGGCGCCGCCGCCGCGCGGCCACCACCGGACTCTGTCGAGGGGATTCATCGCGTCCTGAGCGTCGCGATCACTCAGAGCCGCACACCCACGAGCTCGTCGTCGCTGGCGTCGACGACGACGTTCTGGATGTCCACGCGAAACCACTTGCGGAACATGGCGAGGTCGCGGTCCGCAGGCCACGCGGTCTCATCTTCCGTCCAGGCAGACAACTGGAACTCGAACAGCCACGAGTAGTTCTCCTCGATCCACTCGAGAACGTCCTCTTCCATCTCGAATTCCGGCAGGAGGATCGACGCGCCATACGTCCGGGTGCGGGCGACGGTGATGGAGCCTCGACTGAAGTCGGCGTCGCGCCGGCGCATCCAATCGACGTACGGATCGAGGCCGTTGATCGTGATGGCCGTGCGGTTGAGGATGCGCATACTAACGTCCCGTTTCGCAGCAGCTCATCCGGAGGAAGAGCACGGCGACGAAGACAAGTCCGCCAGGCGATGACCTTCGAGGCATGCCGGCGATTCTAGCAAGACCATTCGAGAGCAAGGCGATGTTCGGATGAGGCGGGCCTAGTGGCCGCCGTATACGAGAAATCCTCGTTTTCGGAGACTTTCTGCCAGCCACACCTCCATGAGCTTGGCCTTCGCGTAGGGCATCGGATTGAGATGCGCGTACAGGCGCGGCACCAGCCGCTCGCCGAATTTGCGGACGACGCTGGCTGACTTGTGCCCGCTCTTGTGATTGTGGAAGCGATCCTCCGGCGACAACCCTGTCATGCCGACGTAGTAGCCAGCCTTCCCGTCGCCTCTCGGATTCCGCAAGTACACGACGTACACGGAGTGATGACCCGCGGGTCGCGGCGTCCCCGCGGGCCGGGTCGTTCGCGGCACGACAGGCATTGAACCACAAGGCACGAAGGCAGGCGAGGCAGGAAGGGCGGGAAGGCAGGAAGACACGTGGAGGCGAGCCCATCCTGATGCTTCGTGTCTTCGTGTCATTGTGTCTTCGTGGTGAGTTTCTTGGGTTTCACATGTTTGCCCCTCGTCCGGTACGGTCTACTAAGATACCCACATGACCGAAGGAGCGCCCAAGAGCGCGTACGAGCTCGCGATGGAACGGCTGCGCCGGAAGGATGCCGAGGAGGGTATCGAGCGGACGCCGGTCACGGACGCTCAGAAGGCCGCGATCGCCGAGATTCGAAACTTCTACGAGGCCAGGCTTGCGGAGATCGAGGTCCTGCGACGGGGAGAGCGCGTCGGCCTCGAAGATCCCGAAGCCGCCGCCAAACGCGACGAGGAATACCGCCGCGACCGGGATCGCCTCATCTCCGAGCGGGAAGCAAAGATCGAGAGGATCCGCAGGGGCGACGGCTGAACGCGCGCCCGCCGGTCATCCGTCGCGCAGCTGCTCGAGGAGCTCTGCGAAATCCTGCGGGATCGGCGCTTCGAACGTCAACTGACGGCTGTCGACTGGATGCCGGCACACGAGCCGCCATGCGTGCAGCGCCTGCCTGGAAAACTCGATGCGCCGAGGCGGCGGAGGGCCGAAGACATACCGTCTCTCGCCGACCAGCGTGTGCCCGCGCAACCGTGCCTGGAGCCGGATCTGGTTTCGCTTTCCCGTGTCGAGCCTGACTTCGATCAGCGTCGCGTCCCTGAATCGCTCGAGCGTCCGGTAGTGGCTGACGGCGTCGGTGCCCGCGGGATCGTGCGGATGCGTCTCCTTCTGGATGAGCGCGTTCTCATCCCACACCAGGCGATCGCGCCACGTGCCGCTCGCCGGCGCAGGCGCACCGTAGACGACGGCCTGATATACCCGCTCGGCCTCGCGACGCCTGAACTGATCCTTCATCAGCGCTTGTGTCTTCGTATTTCTGGCGAAGATCACCAGTCCGGATGTGTCCCGATCGATGCGGTGCACCACCGCCGGACGCACTCGATGTCCGCGCGCACGCAAGTGGGCCTCGACGAGCTCATAGGCAGAAGGCGCGTCCGCCCGCGCCGGCAAGGGCACCGGCAACAGGCCGGCCGGCT
>JBFWPD010000456.1:0-3712 GCA_050250175.1 Vicinamibacterales bacterium | reverse complement strand
TCCGGGGCCGAGTAGTAGTAGCCGTTGCCGGCAGGGAGGAAACCGAAGTTGTAAACGACGCCGTCGAGGAAGTTCGACCCGTCGTCCCACTGATCGGCGGTGCCTTCGCACGTCGCGACTTCGGCAAGGCTCACGTTCATGTCTTCAAACGTCTGCACGGCGATGATGCACTGCGAATCGGGAATGCCGTTGCCATCGTTGTCAGGCTCGGCGGTGCCGACATTCCAGAACCAGGCGAAGCCGACGGCCTCGCACTGCTGACCCTGGCCGGCGACATCGGTCGTCAGGTCGTTGGAGACGAAGGGGTTGTTGTACGTCGCGCCGCCGTACCAGCGGTTGCCGGCCGGGACCCGCCACTGACAGCCCGGCGTGTCGTCTGTCGGGGCGCCGATGACGCCGCCGATCAGGTCGAGTTCAATCGAATCCCAGGCGGCAACAAAGCTCGAACGCGTCGTCGAGCCGTTGAGATCGACCCAGTCGCTGGTCCAGACCATCCGGCCGTCAATGATCGTGTACGCCCGAGCCTGGAGCGGTTCGATCTTCGTAGCGCCCCCGAGGGGCTGCATGGCCGGACGCGGATTGTCTGCGAGCGCCGGGAGTGCGAGGGCGGCCACGCTGGCCGTCATGCAAGCTGTGCGAAACAACATTGAGAGACCTCCTTTGAATGGAAAAAGTTCTGACCTCTGATGGTCGACGAAGCAACAATAAACACGCCGGTCTACGCAGACCGAATCTTCCCCCGCCGCGGCAGATGATCGGAGCCGCAGCGTGCGAATTTGCTCGTTTCAGTTACTGCGTGGCTTGTCAAGAAGCCCGACAACCGAAGTAGCTCTCGTGTCGCGTAGCCGTCAAATAAACCAACTCAAACACACGAACCTGCGAATCTCGAGTTTCGCGAATGACCGTACTGAACGCGATCCGCTTCGATTTCTCCCCGTGACTTCTGCTACCCCCCACGTGAGCGCTGTATGCCAGGACTGGCCGACCCTCCCATCTAAATGCGGTCATAGATACAGCGATTCCGAAACCGCGGAGCGCCGAGATCGGGGCTTCGCGCTTTCTTCTGCGAATACTAGCCCTGCCCTATAGTGATGTCAAGAAGAATCCAGCGTGGGCCGAATTGTCGCAACTCCTTTATTCACAAGGATTCACGAAGCCGCTGCCGCTGCGATTGCCGCCGCTGGGACCGATAAGGGGCGCGATTCCGCGCCATTCGCCACAGCATTCTCATCCACGACCTTGGCTTGGCCGATGCATCCCAAAAAGCCGCGCGCTCTTTCTCGCAGCGTCGCCGCTCCTTCGGAGTGCCTCAATGAAGCTGGGTATCGGAACCAAGGTCGTCGGGATGGGTGTTGCCCAGATCCTCGTCGTGGTCGGCATTCTCTTCTGTGCCTACTACTTCAACGCCTACGAATTGCACGTGAAGGCGCACGTCGACAAGGCACGCGCGATCGTCCTCTCTGCGGAAGGCTGCCGCCAGGCCGAAACCCAGAATTGGAGCAGCGGAAGCCACTCCGCCGAGAAAATGTCCGAGTGGGCCCGAAGCGGCGAACTCGACAGGCTCCTCGGCGCAATCCCGATCGTCACAGCATTCCGGGCTGCCAGCGCCCACGCCGGCGAGGGCGGATACCAGTTCCGGATGCCGGCGCTACAGCCTCGAAATCCGAAGAACGCACCGGATGAATGGGAGCGGGACGCCCTTGAGACGTTCCAGCGCGAACACATCGATGAGCTCGTCGCGATCGACAAGAAGTCGAACCTCGTCCGATATTGCCGCCCGATCCGTGTCACCGCCGACTGCCTCACCTGCCACGGCGATCCCACCCAGTCCCTCGCGCTCTGGGGAAACGACAAAGGCCTCGACCCGACCGGTGCACGGATGGAGAACTGGAAGGAAGGTGAAGTGCGCGGAATGTTCGAGGTGATCCAGCGACTCGACGCCGCCCAGGCGGGTGTTGCCGCCGCCATGTGGCGCGCCGGGCCGATCTGCCTGGCGCTGATGCTGGCCGGAGGCCTGCTCTTTGCGTGGTTCGTACGCCGCCGCGTCAGTCGCCCGCTGGGCGCGATGACGCAACTGGTCGCGCGCATCGGTCAGGGAGAGCTGACCGCCCGCAGCAATTCGATGCACGTCGACTTCAACGGTTCTCTCGAAACCGCGGAACTCGCCGCGGGAATCGACGGGATGGGCGCGAGGATCCAGGAACAGACCGAGACGGCCAGGGCACATGCCGATGAGCTCAAGCGGAAGGTCGACCAGATCCTGGAAAGCGTCCGCGCCGCGTCGTCCGGCGACCTGACGGCGCGAATCACGGTGAAGGGATCGGACGCCGTGGGACAGCTCGGGGACGGCCTCGAGGGGATGATCGGATCGCTTCGAGATCTCGTCATCCAGATCAAGGGTTCGTCCGAGCAGCTCACGGAGGGCGCACGCATCGTCTCTGAAGGCGCGGTTTCGCTCGCCGGCGGGGCGCAGAGTCAGTCGGCGAGCGTCGAGCAGATGTCAGCCTCGATCCACGCGCTCGAGGAGATGCTTGCGAATGTCTCCGAGGGCGCCCGGACCGCAGACCATCTCGCGCGGCAAACGGCCCAGATGGCGGCCGACGGCCTTCACACGGTCGATCGCAGCGTCGAGGCGATGCGGCTCATCGACAAGTCCAGCGAGCAGATCGGTGAAATCACCGGCCTGATCGCCGAGATTGCGAGCCAGACAAACCTGCTCGCCCTCAACGCGGCGATCGAAGCAGCCCGCGCCGGCGAGCACGGCCTGGGTTTCGCCGTCGTCGCGGAGGAGGTGCGCAAGCTCGCCGAGCGCTCCAGCCAGGCTGCAAAGGAGATCGAATCGCTCATCCGCGAATCCGCCACCCGCGTCCGCGAAGGCGCGGCGCTCAGCCATCAGACCGGCCAGGCGCTCAAGCAGATCGCCGACGGCGTCGAGAAAACCGCCAAGGGCATCGGTGAGATCGCCGCCGCGACGCAGGAGCAGGCCCAGGCCGTCAAGGAAGTCTCGGCCGGCGTCCAGAACGTCGCATCTGTCGCGGAAAATAACGCTTCGGCCTCGGAAGAAATGTCCGGTTCGGCCGAGGAACTCCCCGGACAGGCGCAGCAGCTCCGCGAGCTCGTCGGAGCATTTAAGGTCGCCGGCCGGTAGCGCCTCCGAGCGACGCCGGCGGATCCAGCCGACAATACTGCACGGGAACCAGCCGGGCGATGCGCCGTCCGGCTGTCTCCTTGCGCGCGCTGCCGCTGTATCATGTCATCGTCGCCGGCTGGAGCCAGTTCCGCCGGCGCGCCCTCGGGAGTCTGCGCGTGCGCGAGTGGGTTTGCATCAACGGCCGCCTGACGCCGGCGGAACAGGCGCAGGTCAGCGTCCTCGATTCAGGATTCATGCAGGGCGTCGGACTCTACTCCACGATGCGCGCGTACGAGGGACGCGTGTTTCGCCTGGAAAAGCACCTGGAGCGATTGCGCGCCTCGGCCGCCCGGCTCGGCTGGACAGCGAGCCCCGATGAAGAGCTGATGCGATCCTGCATCGAGCAGGTCGTCGACGCGACGGAGCAGGCGGATGCCCGCGTGCGCCTGACGGTGACGCCGGGGTCGCTCCGGGCGGAGAGCGAGTCGCAGGGCATGCTCGTCGTCGCAAATGCCACACCGGGCGGCGCTTACCCCGAGGAGCTGTATCGCAAAGGCGTAACGCTGACGCTGAGCGCGTATC
>JBFWPD010000455.1:0-3722 GCA_050250175.1 Vicinamibacterales bacterium | reverse complement strand
CCTCCCCCGCGTTCAAGCTGGCGGTGAGCTGGTCGAGACGCTGGGTGACCGACGCGAGTTGCGTCGCCACGGTGTCGTCCGTGAGGAGCTTCCCCAGTGACCCCTGGCCCTGATTAATTCGATCGACGATCGCGTCCACGCCGGTGACGGTGCCTTCGAGCGAGTTGTAGAAGGCGTCGTCGGTCAGCAGCTTGCCCATACTGCCCTCACCCGATTCGAGCCGCGCGGAGAGGGTCTCGGCGCTCTTGAGCGTCGCCTGGAGCGACTGTGCGATCTGCGGGTCATTGACCAGCTGGCCGAGCGTGCCCTGCCCTTCCTGGATGCCCGCGGCAAGCTCCCTGGCGGCTGCGGCGAAGCCCCGGATCTCTTCATACAGGCTCTCGTCCGTCATCAGGCGTCCGACAGTCCCGCGGCCCGCGCGCATCTCTTCGATCAGGCCCGTCAGCGATTCGATGCCCTGCGTCGCCTGTTCGGCCACGTCGGCCAGCTGGCCGCGCGCGCGTGTCGAAGGGACATAGCCCCATTCCGGAATCGGCTCGCCTTCGGCCGACGGCGTGATGTCGACGGCGCTCTCTCCGAGCAGCGACACCGAGCCGAGCGTCGCGCTCGATGCGGTCGTGATCTGGCGGCTCATGCTCTCGTGGACTTCGAATATCACTTCGACCTGTTCCCCGACGAAGGCCATCTCGGTGACCGTGCCCACGTCGTAGCCGGCGACGCGCACGGGCGAGCCCGGGCGCAGGCCCGCGACGTTGTCGAACATGCTCTTGAGGTGGTAGCGCTGCCAGAAGAATCCGCGATCACCGGTCAGCAGAAAGACGGCGATCGCCGTGATGACGATCCCGGAGATGGTGACCAGGCCGATTCGCAGTTCGGCCCAGGAGAGCGATCGTGTCCGTGGCATGGTAGGTCCTCTTGTCCGCTCAGGACAGAAACGCCTGAAGATACGGATCCCCGCTGCGCTTCAATGCCTCGGCGTCGCCCTCGAAGACGAGCACGCCGTCCCGCAGCATGACAAATTCCGCCTGTTCCTTCTTGTCTTCGTCGGCGGGGACGACACGAATCTCCCCGTGGTCTCGAACGGCCTTGTGCGTCGCGATATAGAACGCATCCCGGAGCTGGTGCGTGACCATGATCGAGCTGACGTGCTCGATGTCCCGCAGCTTGATGATTTCATCGTCGACCGTCAGCGCGGTGATGGGATCCAGTCCGGTCGTCGGTTCGTCGTACAGGAGCAGCTTGGGCTTCGACGCCATCGCCCGCGCAATCGCCACGCGCCGTCGCTGTCCGCCGGACAGGGCGGCCGGCATCCGGTCGATGAAGTCGGCCAGCCCGATGAACCCGAGCACCTCTTCGACCCGGCTGTTGATCTCGTCGACCGGCATCGAGGTCTCCTCGAAGAGGCGGTAGCCCACGTTTTCCCTGACCGTCAGCGAGTCGAAGAGCGCGCCCTCCTGGAACACCATCCCGATATTGGCCCGCACGTGCATGATCTCGTCTTCGGTGAGCTCGTCGATGCGCTCGCCGTTGACCCAGACGCGTCCGCCGTCGGCGCGCAGCAGCCCCAGAATGATCTTGAGCGTCATCGACTTCCCCGCTCCGCTCGCGCCAAGGATGATCTTCGTGTGGCCCGAGATGAGCGTGAAGCTGACCTCACGCAGGATGACCTTCTCGTCGAATGCCAGCGACACCTTGTCCAGCATCAGGATCGGTGCGCCTTCCTGGCTGAGGACCTCGGCGGCGCTCGCGACTTGGCCGGTCTGTTCGAGCGACATCAGTACATCAGCGAGATCAGGAGCCTGGTGATGAAGAAGTCCACGGCGATCACGGCCACGGAGCCGGCGACGACCGCGCGGGTGGTCGAGAGCCCGACGCCTTGTGTGCCCCCGCTCGTTCGCAGGCCCACGTGACACGCGATGGTGACGATCACGAAGCCGATCACGAACGGCTTGATGAGACCCATCCAGACGTCTTCCATGTACAGTCCCTCGACGATCGAGGACCAGTAGAGACCGCTCGCCACCTGCAGCTGAAAGCGCGCCACGATCCATCCGCCCAGGATGCCGACGAAGTCGGCGATGGCCGTGAGAAGCGGCGCCATCAGCACCCCGGCCATCATGCGGGGCACGACCAGCTTCCGGATCGGATCGGTACCGAGCGCGCGCAACGCGAAGATCTGGTCGGTCACCACCATCGAGCCCAGTTCGGCGGCGATCCCCGATCCGACGCGTCCGGTGAGCATCAGCCCCGTCAGCACCGGGCCAAGCTCCTTGATCATCGACGCGCTGACCAGACGCCCGACAACAGGGCGGGCGCCGAACTGGTCGAGAGTCAGACCGCTCTGCAGCGCCAGCACCGCGCCGGTGAAGAAACCGGTCAGGAGCACGACGGTCAGCGAGCGCACGCCAATCTGGTCGAGCTGCTCGATGATGTCGTGGCGGTAGTACGGCCGCGAGAAGACGGCCCGAATGGCTGCCGTCACGAGCAGGACGTAGTTCTGCGTCTCGAGCGCGACGCGCTTGAGCGACGATTCGACGCCGGCTGCGAGGCCGTTCACGATCGGCGCGCCGTCCGCGTGTCGGGCACGAGCCCGGGGTTCCGCAACCGCTTGATCTCGTCGCGCAGCGATGCTGCCCGCTCGAAGTCGAGGTTCTTCGCCGCCGCCCGCATGTCCTCCTGGAGCCGTGCGACGAACTGATCCAGCTCCGCCTGCGTCTTGAACACGTGCGCCGCGGTCGGCACGGCCGGCGGCGTCACGTAGTCGGCCTCGTAGACGCTCGCCATGACCTCGTCGATGCGCTTGATGATCGACTGCGGCGTAATCCCATGTGCGACGTTGTACTCCCGTTGGAGCGTCCGCCGCCGATCGGTCTCGTTGATGGCCTGCCGCATCGAATCGGTCACCGCCTCCGCATACATGATCGCGCGGCCGTTGACGTGGCGCGCCGCGCGGCCCACCGTCTGAATGAGAGCGCCGGCCGATCGCAGGAACCCTTCCTTGTCGGCATCGAGGATTGCCACGAGCGAGACCTCAGGAAGGTCGAGACCCTCGCGCAGGAGGTTGATGCCCACGAGGACGTCGAACGCTCCGCGACGCAGGTCGCGCAGGATCTCGACCCGCTCGAGCGTCTCGATGTCCGAATGCAGATACCTGACGCGGACCCCGAGCTCCTGGTAGTACTGCGTCAGATCCTCCGCCATCCTCTTGGTCAAGGTCGTGACGAGGACGCGTTCCCGCGCCGCGACGCGCGTCCTGATCTCCCCGAGCAGGTCGTCAACCTGCCCTCGAACCGGCCGGACGTCGATCTCGGGGTCCACCAGACCTGTCGGCCGGATGATCTGCTCGACGACCACGCCCTGCGACTTGCGCAGCTCGTACGGTCCGGGCGTTGCCGAGACGAAGACGACCTGTCCGACCCGGGCTTCCCACTCCTCGAAGTTCAGGGGCCGGTTGTCGAGCGCAGAGGGCAGGCGGAAGCCATAGGAAACGAGGACTTCCTTGCGCGACCTGTCGCCGTGGTACATGCCCCGGATCTGCGGCACGGTCTGGTGGCTCTCGTCGACCACGATGAGGGCGTCAGGCGGCAGGTAGTCGAGCAGCGTCGGCGGCGGCTCCCCCGCGGCCCGGCCGGTCAGGTGCCGTGCGTAGTTCTCGATACCGTGGCAGTAGCCGATTTCCTTGATCATCTCGAGGTCGAACATCGTCCGCTGATGCAACCGTT
>JBFWPD010000454.1:0-3728 GCA_050250175.1 Vicinamibacterales bacterium | reverse complement strand
CTGCAGATCCCCGTCTGGGCCCGCACGCACCACAAGCTCGAGGTCGAGCGGACGGCGCGGCATGTGGTCGCGAACATGGAACAGGGCAGCGAGGACCCCGATGTCGCGCGCGTCGAGGTCAGCGAGATCTCCGAGAAGCTGACCGAAGAAGGCCTGATCAACATCGAGATCATCAAGGGCAGCGCGAAGATCAGCGACGAGCACGTGAGCCAGCTGCGAAACACCGCCATCGATCTCATCAGCGATCGGGTCAAGGAAGTGCTGAAGAACCGGATTCGCGGGATGACCGAAGAGGAGCGCCGCTCGTCGGTCGTCCAGAAGATCACCGAGGAAGTGACGTCGTTCGCCGAGCTGCGGCTGACGCAGCGCGACGTCATCGAGTGGAAGGCGAACCCGCAGGCCACGATTACCGATTTCCTCGGCGGCATGACGGGGCAGGAACGCAAGGGCCTCATCACGCTGGTCGATCTGTCGAATCCGGTGGTCTCGACGCTCGAGGTCGACATCTCGGTGACCGCTGACTGGGATGCAGATCCGAACGTCTCGCAGGTCACCGTCAAGGTCGAGTATCCGGCCGCGAGGGAAGATCCGCGCGGGATCCAGGAGTTCTCGTTCACGAAGGCGGACGCGGCGCCCAAGGTGTTCCGATGCCGCCGTGTGAAGCGCGACCTCGGGGGCGTGACGTACAGCGCGAAAGCGTTCATCCTCGGGGCGGCCAAGCCGATTGATCTGCCTGGCGGGAGCACGAACGGCCAGGTGCACGTGCAGGTGCCGGCGCTCGGCGCGTTCAACGTCGCCGCGCGCCCGCATCCCGGCATGTTCGCGCTGACGGGCGCGGGAAAGATCGCCGCCGTCGAGGTGAAATACGACTACAAGCAGCCGGGCATGCCCGACCACGTGTCCGGCAGCCGGATGGTGCGGCCAACGGATCTCGAGCAGGGCGTCACGATCAACCACGTCACGTTCAAGGAGATCGATGCGCCGATCCGCTATCGCGCCGTGTACCTGCGCGACGGGCACCCGTCAATCGAGGGCGCCGAGCAGCAGGTGTGGGTCCAGGCTGGCCGTACCGGAATCGTCGAGCTTCCGCTGCCGTTCACCGACTTCCTGCAGATTGGTGCGCGCGTGCCTCCGGGCATCGCCGGGCTGAAGCGCGTGCGGGTCGATCTGAAGCATGGAGACGGGACCGACTTCCAGAGCGACGGCGTCATTCACATCGAGGAGGACAACGGCGAGTGGTCCGGCAAGACCACCGTCGTGCAGATGAACAAGGCGAACCAGAAGTTCCAGTATCGCTACAGTGTCGAGGGCGCCGACCAGCTGGCGGTCGGCCCATGGGTCGAGGCGGAAGGCGATCAGCAGATCGTCCTCCCACTCCTCGGGGTGACGCTGCGGACGGAACGTCTCAAGCTCGGGACGGACTTCAGCGAGGCGGTGGTGCGCCTGTCGTACGAGGACGCCGCGCATCGCTACAAGACGCAGCACGAGTTCTTCCTGACCGCCGAGGAGCAGCAGGCGACCTGGCTCGTGCCTCGCGTGGACCCCAACAACGACCACTACACGTGGTCCATCGAGCTCCATCCGCCGAGCGGACCGCCGGTCACCATCAACGACCAGCAGGGACGGGGGACGAATCTGATCCTGCGGGCACCAGTCGCGTGACGCTCGCGGTGATCACTGACGATCGTCCTGCGGGAGAGTGAGCCGGCCCGATGCTTCTCTATACGCCTCCGTTCCTGATGGTCGATCAGATCACGATATTCCCGGATCACGCCGATCCGGAGGCGTACTACTACCTGGTCTCGGTACCCGAACTGGTCGTGGAGCAGAACGGCGACCCGTCCTTCTGGGCGACGGCGATCCTGCCGGCGACGTCGGTGACCGGTGGCGGAGAGCCTCCGCCCGAGGACGTCGGCCGGGCCATCGTCTCGCTCGACGTGTATCTCCCGCTTCCTGCGGATGGCGAGGAGAAGCTTCGCAAGGAGATTCAGAAGCGGTGGGGACGGGAAGCCAAACGTCTCGTGCCCGTGACATTCCAGAGCGGCAAGGCGTCGCTCACAGTCGCTCGTCCCCAGGCGGATCAACCGAGCCCCGAGTTCTTTGTCTACGAAGGGCATTCTCCGTCCCTGATTGGCGACAACCGCGCCGCCTTTGCGCTGGCGGCGGAAGGTCGCGAGGCGCAGGCGCTCATTGCCGCACTTCGGGTCGGTCACCTCGCGGGCGTCATGAGCTACGAGCTCGAGTTCCCCGGGTTGGCTCCCTCCTTTGAGGCCTCGATGGTCGTGCACTGGGACATGGTCTACAAGCGCTTTCGCGAGCGTGAGATGACCAACGGCCTCTTCGTGACCGAGGAGATCGACCGGACGGTGGAGTCGCTCAAGGAAGGGCGAGACATCCAAATCGAGGTCAAGGAGCTCTCGCCGGAAGGTGCGAAGGCCGCGACGAAGGCGCTCTTCGACGAGCTGAAGAGCGAGGCCGTCAAGAAGCTGTTCGAGGCACCGAGGCCAACGGGCGACGTCCCGATCGAGGAACGCATCGGATCCGGTGTCAGGGAAGTGCTCTCGTCCATCGTTCCGGGCTCGCACTGTGCCCTCAAGACGCTGACGCAGAACTTCCTGAGCACGACGACGATCAATCTGCGCGAGCAGGCGGTAAGGCTGTACAAGATCTATCCGCAGTCAACGCTCGCCGGCCTTCTCGCGCGCGGCGGTGATGCGGCGCGGCGTCTGCAGTTTGTCCGGCTCGACGATCTGCCGCACAGGGTCGAAGAGATCATCGTGGACATGCGTCCCGGTGCGAATCGCCTTGGCGTCACCGGCGCCGACGTGCGGGTCCAGGCGCGATCGCCGGAGCGCGATGAACCGCTCCTCGATCAGACCGTCACGCTGACCACCGCGGACACCGCAGCGACGCGCCTGCGCTTTCGACGGCTGGGGACCACGGAGCCCGTGGTGCGGTACCAGGCGGCGATGCTGCTCGACCCGGCACAGGCGCCCGAAGGGCGGGAACGCTGGTCGTTCGACTGGCGGACCGTGGACGGCGGCCGTGTCCGGTTCGATCCAGAAGAGTGGCTCGACATCGCCGAGATTCAGATCGAGGTGGACGATCCGGCGGTCTTCGAGAACGGCCGCGTGGACATGGAGGTGGAGGCGGTGGTGCCGGATACCGGGACCGTCCTGCGTTCCGCGCAGCTCCGTTTCACGAAGGAGGCGCCGGCCACGTCGTTCGCCGTCATCGTTCCAGAGGGGCGTGCCACGATGTTCCGCGGCCGGGAGGTCTTCCGGCGCGTGGGGGAGCCCGACTTCTCGCGGTCCGTGCCGTCGATCGATCGCTTCCATCGCATCATGAATCCGTTCGGTCAGTCATGGACGATGGAAGTACGGGCCGTGTCTGCGTGGACGGATACGCTCGCCCTGGTCGTCGAGTTCCGTGTCTGGGATGTCGCTCGCCAGACGTGGCTGCTCTCTGAACAGCAGTTCACGAAAGACAAGCCCGTCTTCACGCTGAGGTTTGCGACGAGCCCGGAGACACCGCGCCGTGCCGAAGCGCGCACGACGAGAATCCTGCTCGACGGGACGCCAGTCCGCGGTCCATGGCGCGACCTTGCCGGTCCTGTGGTTGGCGTGAACGATCAGGTGAAGGCAGAGCGCAGGATCCGTGGCAGGCTCGATGTCCCGCACTTCGTGAGCGTCGCAGTGAAGAAGGTCAACGTCGAGCTCGAGTACAAG